>NZ_CP120420.1:0-17250 GCF_029492705.2 Lactococcus sp. bn62
TGGCTTGTAATTGAGGACGTTCGGTGGATTGTCCGCTTGCTTTATCTGAAAAGACCTTAGAAACGCTCTGTAACGCTTCTAATTGTCTATCTAGGTTTTGTTCTTTGCTACTCACTCGTGCATAACCAATTTTACTCATAAATCACACTCCCTATTTTGGCAAACTCTAATGAGCCTTTACAAATCTTATTATATCAGAAAAACAAAAAAGCCCACTAGAGTGTACTCTAATGAGCTTAAAATAAATATTTCATGGCTTATCTTTTTTGCTTAAACTAAAAGCCCATTTTTTTATGATATTCCTATCTTCTTTACAGGCATACTCAATTAAACAAATTATTAATAAAAGACAGATAAATATTGATATTCTTTTTACATCACTACTAACATTTAGACTTGCAGACAAGTTATTTAAAAAGTGAACAGTTATAGGTACAATTAGATTGCCCGATATTAGATATAGCGCCCCAAGATTTAAACCTAATAAAGAAAAACCAATGAATGTTAGAATATTACTGCTAGCATGGATAGAACCAAAAATTAAAGATGATAAAACAAGAAATACCACAAACAGATATTTTTTAGATACACCAAGTTTCAAACCAATAAATAAAATTGCATTTAGCAACAAACCTCTGTATAGAATTTCCTCCATGAGAGGTGCTGAAATAACTGTATCAAAAAGTTGTGGAACTAACATTTTAGGGTGGTCTGTTAGGTTCTGTTGCAAAGTTTCCGATAAGCTCATTTTGAGGTAAAATAATTGAAAAAGATAGCTTGGAGGAATGAAGATGACTCAGTTCAAAGGAAAACAATTTCAAAAAGACGTGATTATCGTAGCCGTCGGCTACTATCTTCGGTACAACCTGAGTTATCGTGAAGTGCAGGAAATTCTGTATGACCGAGGAATTCACGTTTGTCACACCACAATTTACCGTTGGGTGCAAGAATACGGAAAGATTCTTTATCAAATTTGGAAAAAGAAAAACAAACAGTCCTTTTATTCATGGAAAATGGACGAGACTTATATCAAAATTAAAGGAAAGTGGCATTATTTATATCGCGCTATCGATGTAGATGGCTTAACCTTAGATATCTGGTTACGGAAAAAGCGCGACACACAGGCTGCGTATGCTTTTCTAAAACGACTGAAGAACCAGTTTGGAGAACCAAAGGTTCTAGTAACGGATAAAGCACCCTCTATTAAGAGTGCCTTCAGAAAGCTTCAGAAAAATGGACTGTATATAACAACAGAACATCGAACAATCAAGTATCTGAATAATCTGATTGAACAAGACCATCGTCCAATTAAGCGAAGAAACAAATTTTACCAAAGTTTGCGAACAGCCTCAACCACGATTAAAGGCATGGAAGCGATTCGAGGAATTTATAAAAAAAGCCGAAAAGAAGGGTCTCTTTTTGGCTTTTCCGTCTGTACAGAAATCAAAGGACTATTAGGAATCCCTGCTTAAATAAGAATCATCTTGAAAAACTAATGACCTTTTTGAGACTTTGCAACAGAACCCATTGGTTTGTGTAAACGCAAAGAAACGGCGGCTCTGAAAATCAAAGCCACCGTTTCATAGGCGTGAAAATATGTCTGCTGTACGACGGCTTTTTTCTTTTGCCGTCGTGCGGCAGATTATTGCTTATGGAATTGTTTTTCTATCACATTACTGTTATAAGTACAACAAGTATACCAAGATACCAAGCACAATTCGATACCAACCAAACACCTTAAAATCATGTTTTTTGATAAAGTTCATTAGGAATTTAATTACTAAGACAGATACCGCAAATGCCACAGCCATACCGAGAACAAGAGCGAGCAGTTCTGCACTTGTAAAATCAAACCCGAATTTTAACAGCTTAAAAGCACTTGCTCCAAGCATAGTAGGTACTGCGAGGAAAAAAGTAAACTCTGCTGCTGCCACTCGTGAAACTCCTATGAGTAAAGCACCTATAATCGTTGCTCCCGACCGTGATGTGCCGGGTATAAGTGATAACACTTGAAATGCCCCTATCAAGATTGCTGTTTTATAGCTGATGTCAGAAAGTGCCATAGTAGTAGGAGTACGCTTTTTATTCCAATTTTCTATGAGAATGAATAACAAACCATAAAAGATTAACATGATTGAAATCACAATGGGGGTTTGGAGGTAAGCATCCAAATAATCATCAAATAAAATCCCCATAATACCTGACGGTATACAAGCCACTGCAACCTTGAACCACAACGAGAAAGTATCCTTTTTAACAAGTGGCTGCGATTTATCCTTTAGCTGAAATGGAAACATCTTGTTCCAAAACATTACAACCACTGCGAGTATAGCTCCAAGTTGAATAACAACAAAAAACATTTCTTTAAATGCTTCGCTCATATTAAGTGTGATAAATTTGTCCGCAAGAATCATATGTCCTGTGCTGCTGATAGGTAGCCACTCAGTAATACCCTCAACAATTCCAAGAAAAATAACTTTTAAAATTTCTATAAAATCAAGTACCATTATTTCAAATCCTCCTTTTTAAAATGATGAAAGGTCATAAGAAAACCAACTGCTGATACAAGAATAATAATAGATACAGACAGCAGTGTAGGATAGCCGGTACTCTGAAGTTTACCCTGCACCAAGAAATAGGTGGCTGTCCACGGATACAACGCTCCCCATTCTTGATTTGAAAGTGCGGCACTTCCCATGACAATCACGGCAGAGCCAATCATCGGGGCGACAAATCCTTTTGTTTTCATAGCAACAAACACAAAAGGAGAAACTGTTAAAAACATCAGGATACTGCCAAACAAAAACTTGGGGAGCCATACTATTGCCACTAGTAAGCTATATCCCTCCAATGTAAAGACAGCGTGATATAGCCCACAAGCGATAAATATACCTGCCCATGTTACAAGGGTGAGCATAACAATCCAAAGAAGCAGGGTGCAAAATTTTCCAATTAATAGTTTTGTCCTTGAAATGGGTATGGGCAATATGGTTTTGAGTGTGCTTTCTGTGTACTCTCTGCTAAACAAGTAAGCTGCAATTGCCACATATATCATAATGTTTACCAGCAGCATGATATACAGTACACTGTCGCTGTATATGTCAGACAAGGTAAAGATAATCTCCGGCTTATCAAAATGTGTTTGCAAGGCTTCTATTAACATCAAAAGTGGGGTAGATAATACCCCTGCCACACTAATTAGCACCATTTTTGAACGCTTTAGTTTTAATAATTCACAAGAAATAAGATTAAGCAATACCGCCACCTCCAATCAGTTTAGAAAAGTAGTCCTCTAAGTTTTCCTCACTATCATCTATCCTTGTCACGAGCAGTCCATTTCGTGCAAATTCTCGATTGATTTCTCCAACACTTTGGCTAAAGTCATAAATTCTCACCGTACCGTCCTGCACTGTAAAATCCGTCATGTGGTAGTGGCTTTCTAAAATCTTTCCAGCTATCTCACTGTCAGATAAATCAAATTGAATGTATTTTCGATTCCTTTTGTGAAGCTCGGATATATTCACTTCCTCTACTAAATGCCCCTCGTGCATAACGCCGATAATATCTGCTATCTGTTCAATCTCGCTTAAAACATGGCTTGAGATAAAAATGGTAATGCCATGATTGTGACTAAGTTCAGATAAAAATGAGCGTATTTCAACTATTCCAATGGGGTCAAGTCCGTTAATCGGTTCGTCAAGTATTAAAAGCTCCGGCTCGTGCATAATGGCGGCGGCAATACCAAGCCGTTGCTTCATTCCGAGGGAATAATCGGAAAAGACTTTTCTTTTCTCTTTATGCAGCCCCACAACTTCAAGAGCTTTTTCTACTCCACTTTTAGATACTCCCCCTCGCAGTTTAGCGAGAATTTGCAAATTCTCATACCCTGTTAAATTACTGTAAAATCCCGGTGTTTCGATAATAGAGCCTACTTTGCTATAAAGGGTATGGATATTTTCCTTATAGTTTGTGCCAAACAAGCGTACCGTTCCATCCGTTGGGAGAGCAAGCTGCAACATCATTTTCATTGCTGTGGTTTTGCCTGCTCCGTTTCTGCCGAGCAAACCATAAATTTTGCCCGTTGGCACATGAAGATTGACCTTATCGACAACGGTGGCTGTTCCGTATCGCTTCGTAAGATTTTCTGTTTCAATGATATAATCCATATTTGATTTTCCTTTCCGTTGGTTGCTGTTCTTGTTTTCACTGACCACAATTTTATTATCACATGAGCTATATCAAAAGCCAAGAAACCTACCGTCACATCGCCTACATCTATCATGTCAACATGAAAAAAAGCCCCGACACTTATCGTGTCAGAGCCTATTTCAAGGGATTTATATCGTTTTTACTTTGTTCCGTTCTGCTTAATCCAAACAACTATTTTTGCGACAAACAGCAGAAACATAAGTGCTGTTATATATGGTTCTCTTGCTGCTGCTAAGAAACAGATAGCCAAAGCAGTGAGTCCAAGGGAGCATTTTGTAGCAATGCCGCCCCATGTTTCTTTATCTAAATGGGTAAGTATTATTTTAGCAATCCCTATTACAATCAAGGCGGCAAAAGCACTCCAGTAGACTGCAAGATTGAATGGTGTGGTGGCTGTAAATGATAGTAGATTGACCGCATAAACATAACCGCCAACAGAGTTTCCATATAACGGAAGAAATATAAACGCAACTGCCATCATATCCAATATTCCATAAATATAGTTGTAAATCTTTTTCAAGTTGGAACGATTTTCAGTTTCGGCAAGTGTAATCAGTTCTTCGCCCGATAGTAGTTCATCTATGGTCACAGAAAAGAATTTAGAAATACACTTGAGCGACTCAATGTTAGGGTAACCCTTGCCGCTTTCCCATTTTGAAATGGCTGTTCTTGATACATATAATTGCTCCGCAAGTTGTTCCTGCGTTAAGTTCTTTCCAGTCCTAAGCTGTTGTAGCTTTTCATTAAATTCCATGATTCTCCTCCTGTTTGTTCCTTGTTTTCATACGTCCATCAACGGGTTTTTCTGCATCTTTTGGTATCATCCATGCACGACCAAATTTTTCAGTTCCGTCAATGCGATTTTCCTCACATAATTTTTGTATCCGTCTTTCCGATATGCCCCATTTTTCAGAAGCGGCTTTCACAGAAATGTAATCCATAATATCAACTTCCTTTCGCAAAGAGTATATAATTATTATATACGGAATGACGAATAATAGCAAGTTTCTCTCCACTAATACGAAATTATACACTACTAAACATAAAATCATACTTCGTTCAAATATCATCACCCGAAATGTACAATGATATAGGGTGATATTAAAATGTACCAAGATGAAAGAAAACTTGATTTTAAGCCGTTAGGTATAGCGATAAAAAAAGCTCGGGAAGCAAAAGGGTGGACACAGGAATATCTTGCCCAACTGGTAGACCTTACGCCACGCTCTATTATGGGTTCTGTTGCAAAGTTTCCGATAAGCTCATTTTGAGGTAAAATAATTGAAAAAGATAGCTTGGAGGAATGAAGATGACTCAGTTCAAAGGAAAACAATTTCAAAAAGACGTGATTATTATCTCTGTTGGGTATTATCTTCGCTATAATTTGAGTTATCGTGATGTTCAAGAGATGTTATATGATCGTGGCATTAACGTTTCTCACACAACAATTTACCGTTGGGTTCAAGAATATGGTAAGCTGATCTATCAAATCTGGAAAAAGAAAAATAGACAGTCCTTTTATTCGTGGAAAATGGACGAAACTTATATTAAAATTAAAGGGAAGTGGCATTATCTCTATCGTGCAATCGACTCAGAAGGCATGACACTGGATATTTGGCTAAGACGAAAGAGAAATACTCAGTCTGCTTATGCTTTCTTTAAACGACTATACAAGCAGTTTGGGGAACCGAAAGTTATCGTGACAGATAAAGCACCATCAATTGCTAGTGCTTTTAGGAAGTTACAAAAGCAGGGGCTATACAGCGAAACTGAGCACCGGACAGTCAAGTATCTCAATAACTTAATTGAGCAAGATCATAGACCTGTTAAACGTCGAAATAAACTTTATCAAAGTCTTCGTACTGCATCAACTACGGTTAAGGGCATAGAAGCATTGAGAGGCATATACAAAAATAACCGAAGAAATGGAACGCTCTTCGGCTTTTCGGCATCTACTGAAATTAAAGTTTTGATGGGTATACCAGCATAGTCAAAGTATCAGAATGGGACTTTTGTACTCAGTATTGAAACTTTGCAACAGAACCCATTTTTGCGTTTGACTTGTAAGAACAGGATTGAATGAAGCCATACTGTTCGCATATTTTTAGTGAATGAACAAACAAAATACGAGAGATTTTTTGTTCGTTCATCCATGGTTTTAGAAAAAAGAGGGACGATTTCGGAAGACGAAAATCGTCCCTCTTTTTTTCTTCTTTTTGTATGACAAAAAGAAAGATCTTTTGCCTATTTTATTTTTATAAAATGGGTAGGTGGCGTTTGCTTTAAGCAAATCGACACAATCCAAAGGGGATAAAAGGGGAAAGTGAAACTTCCCCCTTTTCAAGCCACATTGTAATACAAGAACGAAGTGCTTTGTATTACAATGTAATAGCTTGCAGTATTTATGGTTTTATATTTTCTATTTTGTTGTGAGGATTGTAACCGCATAGGGCGCAATACTTATTACAAAATCAATGACAAAGGGCGATTGACTAATGAGCGCTGGGGCATTTTATCTTTGAGGAAGTTCTTGATGGATCAGAAAAATGTATCACAAATTTAAACAAAGACTCACTCATTTAAGAGACGCTACTAGCATGAAATTTTGTTGTTGCGATAAGCAACTTCTGATACACGATTTTTAGCCATTACATCACTCGTTTTTAGAGTGATGTGTAAATGCGCATTGCACTCTTTTTTAACGAAACAAGCCGACCAGCGTTTGACACTTTTTAATTTTTTATCTTATTTTAAAACGCTCTAAAATTCGATTTAAGCGATTTTAATTCGAAAACGTCTATTTATTCAAAGAAAACGCTAGGACGTCTTAAAAGAGCTTTTAAGTGGGTTTAAATTGATTTTGAAATGAATGTCTTGTTAAAAGTTGCGAAAAAAAGTGAAACAAATCATAGGTTTTAAATTTAAGGGGTGTTAGGGCTTGCCCTGACCGTCTGTAAGACGCTTGATTGCAAAGTATGAGTATTTAGCTAGTCAAACAGTTAAAACAGCGTATACGAGCAATTAGAGTGAATCCAAGAAAGTCCTAAGAGAGGGTTTGATCTTTTCTTTTAGCGAGTGCGAGTGAACGCTGCAAGTAAAATGTGAGCGTGGTTTTCGCTCACTCCTTTTTTTGATGATTTTGACTTTGGATTTTACATTTTTGAAAAAAATAAAAAAGGCGAAGCCTATATATATTTATCTTATATATTTTAATCTTTTGTTCTTTTGCGTGAAATAAAAGTGAGGTTTTTCAAGGGTTTATAGGATTATATAAACACAAAAAACTGTTTATATAAACACAAAAAACTGTGTATATAAACACAAAAAACTGTGTATATAAACACAAAAAGTTTTGTAAAGTGTTTATATAATGATATAATAAAAGCATGAAGAAAAATTCTTTCTGACGGAATTTCTTCATGCAAAATATCAAACACGCAAAGGAGCGTATTTCTATGTCTATTATAACAGAAATTGAAAAAAATAAGAAGCAGGTGCAAACATTGAATGAATTGTCAAAACGCAAAGTGGTGGAGCATAACAGCTTGATTACGTCTATTGCTAAAATGGATAAAACGCCCTTGAAAATGTTTGAATTGGCGGTTTCTTGCATTGATACGGAAAAACCACTGGAAGATAATACCGTTTTACTTTCAAAGGCTGACCTTTTCGCTTTCTTTAAAGTGTCTGATAATGATAAACATAGTCGTTTTAAAGAAGCGGTTGAGAAAATGCAGAAACAAGCCTTTTTCAAAATCAAAGAAAAAAAAGAACATGGTTTTGAGTTTGAAAATATTGTGCCTATTCCTTATGTAAAATGGACGGACTATAACGATGAAGTGTTAATTCGTTTCAGTCCTGAAATTATCCCTTACTTAGTTAATCTTAAAAAGAATTTTACACAACACGCTTTGTCTGACTTAGCAGAATTAAATAGTAAGTACAGCCTTATCCTCTATCGTTGGTTATCCATGAATTACAACCAGTATGAACATTACAGCAATAAAGGTGGACGCAGAGAAGAACAAGTGGCAGCCTACCGTAACCCCACCATTTCAATGCGAGAATTGCGAGAAATGACAGATACGGTCAAGGAGTATAAGTTAATGCACCAATTTACAGAAAGAATACTAAAAGAACCATTGGAAGAAATCAACGCTCATACCTCATTTAACGTGTCTTATGACAAAGTGAAAAAAGGACGAAGTGTTGATTCTATTGTCTTTCATATTGAGAAAAAACCAGTTGCTAAAAATGAATATTATAAGCAAGAAGAACAAGACCCAGTTTATCTTGAAAACAAAGCAGACCGAGAAGCTAAACAAAAAATGCTTTTCGCAGAAGCTATGCAAAGTCCTTACACCAAGTTATTAGGCGAAAAATGGCTGATTAATGTTGCTGATATGCAAGATATAAGTACCATGACAGGACTTGCAGAAAAAGTTTACCCACTATACGATGAACTCAAAGAAGCAAGGGGATTAAAAGGGGTAGAAACACATCTATCATACGTTGCAAGTAAGCAAGAGGGCTATTCTAAACGAAACGTGGTTAAGTACCTTAAAACGGCGATTGAGGGCTATTTACCGACCGTTGCCTTGCAAGATTTAGAGCAACCAGAACGAGCCAATTACAAAAAGCCAAAACCAAGAACGTTAGAAGAAGTGGCAAAAGACTTTCTGCCAGAATATGAGAACATAACGACTGAAACTGAAAAAGAAGAATTAAGACAAATGAAAGCAGAAATCGACAAAAAGTTACGTGGCGAGGGTTTAGACCATGAGTGAGAACTTAAAGACGATAAAAGAACTTGCGGACGAATGGGGAATCACAAAACAAACTATTCAATATCATATAAAATTTTTGCCGACAGAAAACAGACAGAAAAATGATAGTGGAATAACTGTACTAACGCTTGAAGAACAAAGGATTATAAAAAAAAGGGTTAAAAGAAAAGATAAAAATAAACAGACAGAAAACAGACAGAAAAATGACAAAAAACAGACAGAAGACACACAAGAAAAACTAACTGTAAATAGTGTTTTATTAGAACAAGTATCTGATTTAAAAGAACAGAATAATGATTTAAGAAAATTGTTAGACCAGCAACAAAGATTAGCCTTGCAAGATAAAAAGTTGCTAGAAGAATATAAGGCGGAGAATGACAATCTCAAAGCTCTTAAAATGCCTACACAGGAAACAGAATTCAAACACTTAGACAATCAATATAAAGATGAAGTGAACGCTCTTAAAGAGAAGTTGGAAAATTTGCAGGAACAAATCAAAGACCAAAAAAGGATAGAAGAACAAGAAAAACCAAGAAAGTGGTGGGGACTATGGCGAAAATAGATGATTCAGTTAAAAAGAAAGTTCCTGAATTGCGATTTGCGGGGTTTGCTGACGATTGGGAAGAACGTAAGTTGGGGGAGATATTTAACTATGAGCAACCAACAAAATATATTGTTAAATCTACAGAGTATGATGACACTTTTAATACACCTGTTTTAACAGCAGGTAAGAGTTTCTTATTGGGGTATACAGATGAGATTACTGGGATTAAAAATGCTACCGTAGAGAATCCAGTTGTTATATTTGATGATTTTACAACTGGTTCTCATTATGTAGATTTCCCTTTTAAGATTAAGAGTTCCGCAATGAAATTACTTAGTTTGAATGATAATTCTGACAATTTCTATTTTATGTTTAATACGTTGAAGAATATAAAATATGTACCTCAAAGTCATGAACGTCATTGGATTTCTAAATTTTCAGGATTTGAAATCTATAAACCTAGTCAGGAAGAACAGCAAAAAATCGGTTCATTTTTTAAACAACTGGATAACACTATCGCTCTTCATCAACGGAAGTTAGATTTATTGAAAGAACAGAAAAAAGGCTTTTTACAAAAGATGTTCGTTTAGGGTCTATAATTAGATAATAACCCCTATAAAACGCTATTAAAACAGCCCCCGTTATCTATTGGACAGGTAATAGGGGTTGTTTTTATGTTTTTTTGATATAATAGAACCAAAGATGGAGGGATTATTTGGGATGGTAGGCATGCTTTTACTAGCAATCATGTTCATTTTTATCCCTGTTTGTTTTCTTATCGTAAATTGGGAGCAATTAAAAAGTTGTTTTCAAAAAAATAACAGATGAAACCCTTGCTACAAGCGGAAGTGCAGAAATGAGACACCGACAAGAAAATAAATAAATAATTTAATTATTTACTTATTTTTTAGAAAGGAATATATGATATATGGTTCAACAGATTGTTTTACCTATCAAAGATTCAAATATCTTAAAAATGGTGCAGGATACACTACTTGATAGTTTTCGTGCTGGTCGTCGCAACTATACAATTTTCCAAGTTGGGAAAGCGACCTTGTTAAGAGTAAGTGATGTCATGAAATTAAAGAAAACAGATGTCTTTAATCTTGATGGAACAGTCAAACAAACTGCATTTATTCATGATCAAAAAACAGGTAAGGGAAATACGTTATATTTAAAACCTGTCCAACAAGATTTAATGCTTTATCATGCATGGCTCATCCAACAAAACATGAATTCAGAGTGGTTATTTCCTTCAACTTCTCACCCAGACCGTCACATCACCGAGAAGCAATTTTATAAGATTATGGCACGAGTTGGTGATCTTTTAGGAATTAACTATCTAGGAACGCATACCATGCGTAAAACAGGCGCTTATCGGGTCTATACCCAGTCAAACTATAATATTGGTTTAGTGATGCATTTATTAAACCATTCAAGTGAAGCTATGACCTTAACGTATCTTGGATTAGATCAAGCTAGTCGAGAAACGATGTTAGACCAAATTGATTTTGGGTAATGAATCATTTTAAAGGAAAACAATTTCAGCAGGATGTGATTATTGTAGCCGTGGGCTACTATCTTCGTTATAACCTTAGCTATCGTGAAGTTCAAGAAATCTTATATGATCGTGGCATTAACGTTTCTCATACGACGATTTATCGTTGGGTGCAAGAATATGGCAAACTACTCTATCAAATTTGGAAAAGAAAAATAAAAAATCCTTTTATTCATGGAAAATGGACGAGACTTATATCAAAATTAAAGGAAAGTGGCATTATTTATATCGCGCTATCGATGTAGATGGCTTAACCTTAGATATCTGGTTACGGAAAAAGCGCGACACACAGGCTGCGTATGCTTTTCTAAAACGACTGAAGAACCAGTTTGGAGAACCAAAGGTTCTAGTAACGGATAAAGCACCCTCTATTAAGAGTGCCTTCAGAAAGCTTCAGAAAAATGGACTGTATATAACAACAGAACATCGAACAATCAAGTATCTGAATAATCTGATTGAACAAGACCATCGTCCAATTAAGCGAAGAAACAAATTTTACCAAAGTTTGCGAACAGCCTCAACCACGATTAAAGGCATGGAAGCGATTCGAGGAATTTATAAAAAAAGCCGAAAAGAAGGGTCTCTTTTTGGCTTTTCCGTCTGTACAGAAATCAAAGGACTATTAGGAATCCCTGCTTAAATAAGAATCATCTTGAAAAACTAATGACCTTTTTGAGACTTTGCAACAGAACCGTCTGTTATTTGTTTATCTAGCAACTGTTGATTAAGTATCTCTATTTTCCCATAAAAAAACATCATCATATTAGTTACAGCTAACCAAATCCCTGTATTTATTATTTAGTTATAGGTGCAAATTTTTGCTTGCAACTTAGAAAGTATTTGATTAAAGCATAGCTAGTTAAGACAAAGAAAAATAAGAAAATGTAATTACTATTGCCGATTGCTGATTCCTTATAAGTTAGATACAGAACATAAACTATCACAAATAGTATGGTATGGTAAAAGCCTTCACAAAAAAAATCTTCATTATTTTCATCACGCATAAATGCTACTAATTTTTTTACCATAACTTCCACCACTTTCTAGGTGCTTTCCTTGGTTCTTCTGCCACGCTTTCTACTTCCTGTGGTTGTTTGCTACTCACTTGCTCCACTTTTGTATCTTGTGTAGGCATTTTAAGAGCTTTTAAGTCATTGATTTCTGACTTATACTCATCAAGTAACTTTTTATCCTGCAATGCTAGGCGTTGCTGTTGGTCTAAGAGGTTTTGAGTTTGTTTTTGTGCTTCCACTAAACTTTTTATTTGTTCGTCTTTTGTTTTTAGTTGCTCCAGTAAAACATTATTTATAGATATTTCTTTATCTTTTTTTGGTCGATTTTTAGTCGGTTCTTTAGTCGATTTTTGGTCGATTTTTGGTCGATTTTTAGTTAGCCTATTTTTTATAAACCTTTGTTCTTCAAGGTTTAAGACAATAGCACCACTAGAGTTTTTTAGTCGATTTTTAGTCGGCAAAAACTTTACGTGATATTGTATTGTCTGCTTTATAACTCCTAACTCGTCCGCAAGTTCCTTTATGGTTTTGTAGTTTTCATTCATTTTCTATGTCCTGCCTTTTAACCGTTGGTAGGTACTGTTCGATTGCTTTTTTGAGATACTTAGCTATATTGCGTTTTGAATAGGCTTCTTGTTTACCTCTCACATAAGAGAGGTGGTCTTTGACCCCATTCAACCCTCGTAGGGCTTTCAGCTCGTCATAGAGAGGGTACACGTGCGCCTGCAATCCTGCCATAAGTGACGTATCAGTCATTTCATAAGGACTTAATAGCATATTATCCAACAAAAGTTTCGTGTATTTACTTTTTAATGCTTTCCCTGCTAAAAGTTCTTCTGCTTGTTCTTTATTTGCTTTATCCTGCAAATAAATAGGGTCTTGTTCTTCCAGTTTGTAGAAGTCATTTCGTGCGACTGGTTTCTTCGTGATATGAAAGACAATAGAATCAATCGAACGTCCTTTTTTAATCTTTTCATAAGACACATTAAAAGAGGTATATTTGTTAATTTCTTCTATTGGTTTTTTTAGCACCCATTTGTCAAAATTTCTAAAGTCTTTATACTCATTGACGGTATCAGACATTATCCTCAATTCTTTAACCAATATTGAGGGATTGCGGTAGCTTTCCACTTGTTCGGCTCGCCGTCCTCCCTTATTGCTGTAATGCTCGTATTGGTTATAATTCATAGACAACCATTTATAAAGAATAATGCTGTACTTACTATTTAAGTCTACAAGGTCAGACAAAGCATATTGCGTGAATTTTTCTTTCAGCTCAATCAAATAAGGCATAATTTCACGATGAAATTCTATTTTTACTTCGTCATTGTAGCTATTCCATTCTACAAAAGGGATAGGAACAATACTTTTCATGTTATAACCTTTTCCTTTAACTTCTTTAATCTGAAAAAAAGCTTGCTTTTGCATTTTTTCAATGGCTTCTTTAAAACGACTGTGTTTGTCATTATCAGACACCTTAAAGAAAGCGAATAGTTCAGTCTTTGATAATAAAATCGTATGGTCTTTGGGTGGATTGTCCGTATCAATACAAGATACGGCTAATTCAAAAATCTTTAAAGGAACTTTATCCATTTTGGCAACGGATGTGATGAGGTCGTTATGTTCCACGATTTTTCGTTTTTCGATTTCTTTCAAGGGATAAACCACCTTTTTCTCGTTTAATTCATTGTTATTTGGTATAATAGACATAGTAATTGCTCCTTTGTGAGTGATTTTGGTTAAGCATGAAGAAATGCTCTGCAAAAAGTTTTTTCTTCATGTTTTTATTATATCAAAACAAGTGTAGTATTTCAAATGTTTTCTACACCTATACACAGTTTTTTCTACACCTATACACAGTTTTTTCTACACCTATACACAGTTTTTTCTACACCTATAAACTCGAATTACCTTGAAAACACTGACTTTTTTTCCACGCAAAAGATATAAAAGATTAAAATATATAAGATAAATATAAATAGGCTTCGCCTTTTTTTATTTTTTTCAAAAATTAAAATCAAGGTCAAAAAAAAAGGTCAAAATCAAAAGCGTTCAGCAAAACAACATAGACCAATCCTAAAAGCTCCTATTCTGCTTTCTAAGCAACTTTACGTGTCATTGAGTACAAAACATCAAATAAACACCTATCTTTCTAAATACCCTAACTGAAAGGCTTGTCAACGGTTTGTGTTGGCAAGTCTTTTGGTTAGGCTTCATTGGTCTGCTCGATGACAGGAGCAGTTCGCTTGTCAAAGCTAAAGTTCTTTTCTAAAAGACTAAAGGATTCTACAATAGTCCTAGAACACCATATTTTGCGTTTTAAGAGCTTTTAAATCATTTCTAATGTAATTCTTCCGCTAATAGTTAAACGTTGCTTATAGGGCTTTATTTTACTTATTTACAAACGTGGGGAATGTTGGCTTTTATTTTTGGTGTGTTCTTGCTGGTAATCTTCGTAACGGTCAACGGACTTGTCATAGTAAAGCATTTCTTTTTCGACTTGTTTTAAGGTCTTGTGTAAGTCTGTTCGTTCCTTTTGTAGGTTTTCAATTGTTTTTAATATGCGTGTGTTTGGTCGTGCATAGGCTTTATTTTCTTCGACATACTCCAGAATTTTCTTATCTAGGTTTTCTAAGATGCTTTCTGTTTGGTAATAGGTTTGTTCTAATTCTTTTCCGATAGCTTCAAAAGAAGTATCAAAATCTAATCCTTTAGAAATAAGAAAATCAAATTCGTTAAACAGTTGTTTTAACTTGATTTTGGCATTGTTAGAATAAAGCGGTACGCTTCCGCTTTGATTTTGTAGGTTTTTCACAACGGTTTTTCCAAGCATAATTTTGTTGTTCTCTGGATTTTTACTATCAACAAAATAAAAGCGGTCTTGTTTTTTGAGAAAAACTTGGTAATTGCCATTTTCTAATTTGTCCACACAACGTGCTGGAATTTTGATTGTAGTTTTTCGTTGCGCTCTTTCCAAACCAATATTGATATTTACATATAAATAATCGGCTGTTTCTTTTTCGACTTGCCAATCTTCTATAAGCATTTCAATTTCGGTTTCCTGCTCCTTGTCTTGAATAGTTTGATTCTCTTCCCATAGTTCTTTGACTTCTGATTCTGTATAAAACACTTCATTTTCTTTCAAGCGTTCAGAAATGGCTTCTTTCATGAATGCTTGATTTTTTAGGCTTCTATCTCTAACTTTTCTTTCTTGACTTGTGCCACTCAATTGGTAAGTGGTGTACTTTCCTTTATCATCAACAATCAGCCCTAAAGCAGTTGCTTTATTTTTAAAATCGGTCCAATTGCTGGCATGAGAAAGTAAAAATTTGATTTTGCTTTTTATTTCTTTTCGATAAGAATTTTTAGCAAGGTAGACTTGATATTTTTTGTGAGAATTTTTCAAGTTACGGTCAATAATTTTGCAACCATACTCTTTAGAAATAACATCAGATATTTCTTTCAATTCTTCTAGTTGACTTTTAGATTGTTGAAATTTTTTGAGTGTCTTTGGATTCGTGGCATTTAAAATAATATGGTTGTGTAAGTGTTCTTTGTCAGTATGTGTGGCGATAACAAATTCTGCGGATTCGCCTAGATAGGTTTTCATGGTTTTTAATCCAATTTCATGGACTTGTTCTGGTGTTAAATTATCTTCTGGCGAAAAAGATTGTACAAAATGAAAACCAAATCGTTCATTTTCTTTTGGTTGATTACCAGCTAAAATTGCCATTTCTCTTGTCAGTAACATTTCATCATAGGCATTGCTTGGAATGTTTATGTTTTGTCCTGATACTAATTCACCGTTATTTGTTTTTTGTGGGTCAGTAATATATTTTAAAGCGCTAGAAAGTCCTTGTTTACTGTGTAATGTTCCTTTCGATTTATTAGGCATGTTAATCACAGTCATGGTATTATCCCTCCGTTATTTTTTTCAACATGTTTCTTAACTTTTGGTCTAAACTTTGAATTTCTTTTTGATACTCATTGAGTAATTCTCTGGTTTGATTCTGTTCAGATTCATTTAAATATTTGGCTATTTGATTGAGATTATTTCCAATCCGATTGACTTCTAAATTTGCCTGCGCAATAGTGGACATAATTTCTTTAAGAGAAGAAAAATCGACCGTGTAAATTTTTTTATCTAAACAGGACTTACGAGCAAATTCTCCAAAATTTGTTAGGTTGGCTTCCTGCATTCTTTTTTCAATAATTTGATTTTCTAGCTCATTGACACAAAAATATTTTCCGATATTTCTTTGTCTATTTGCTTTTTTACCCATGTAAAAACCTCCGAAAAGATAAGAATAGTAATTCTATCATAATATATTATAGCGAGCTTACTATGTGTATATACACATAGGTTAAAAAGTAATCATCTTCCACTCGGTAACAACTAAAATTTACATTTTAATTTGTTCCTCGCTTCAGACGATTCTTTTTATTTTTGGGGCGTTGCCCCAATCCCCATTTTTTAGAAATAGCTAGGATAATTTTCAACATCTCCGTACAAACTTTCAACCGTAAAACACAATTCTTCGACTTCATTTTCTGGAATTTTTTCAATGACTTTTTTTGCTTTTTTGTCGTCGTTTAATTCGTCTTCGTCAATTAGTTCGGATAGTTCTTCAATTAATTTATCAAACATAATTAACCGTTGACAAGCCTTTTGGTTAGGGATATTTTTTTATTTTCTTTTAATACCATACTTTGTTAAATATCGTTTTAGTGTACTGACTGGAATTTTAGTATGATGTTCAATTTCTTTTAAAGTATATTCTTTTGATTGATATAGATTAAACGCTCTTTGTAGTAAAGGGTCGTCTTTTTGAAAGGTACTTTTTCTTCCAGTAAATCGTCCTTTTTTCTTTGCTAACTCAATCCCTTGTGCCTGCCTTTCCTTAATTCTTTTCCGTTCGCTTTCCGCTTGATATTTGTATAATTCAACGACTAAATTATTAATTAATCGTCTCAAATTTTCGTCTTCAATCCCATTCATTGAGGGCAAGTTTAAGACTTCCAGCGTAGCTCCTTTTTGTTGAATGGCATTCATAATCTCTGTAAGGTCTTTATTGTTCCGCCCTAAACGGTCTAACTCCGTTACAATGACAATATCCCCCTCACGTAGATAGTCCAGCA
>NZ_CP120421.1:0-17034 GCF_029492705.2 Lactococcus sp. bn62
GGTATGCGTTCCTAGATAGTTGATTCCTAAAAGATCACCAACACGTGCCATGACCTTATAAAATTGCTTCTCGGTGATATGGCGATCATGATGGGCTGTCGAGGGAAATAACCACTCAGAATTGATGTTTTCTTGCACCAGCCAATCATGATATTGCAGCAAGTCTTGTTGCACGGGCTTTAAATATAGTGTATTTGCTTTACCGGTCTTTTTATCATGAATAAAGGCCGTGTGTTTAACAGAGCCATCTGGATTATAGACATCGGATTTCTTTAACGTCATCACATCACTCACCCGCAGCAAGGTGGCCTTGCCGACTTGAAAGATAGTGTAGTTACGGCGACCCGCCCGAAAACTATCTAATAAGGTGTCTTGTACCATTTTTAAGACGTTAGAGTCTTTAATTGGCAGTACAATCTGTTGAGACATCATATACCTCCCCGTTAATTAAATTTTGTCTATTTGATTGATATCAGACGGATCGTATGTTGTTGTACCATTTGGCTCATACTCTGTAACTAATACATCTTCTTCGTTTAATATTTTGATATCTTGTTCGAAATCTTGTTGCGTATAATTGACGGATTTACCCAACTCATCTTTCAGTTTGTTAGCCATTGGTTTTAATGACAGATAGTTCATGCTTCCTGATAAAACTCCCCCTACGACTGGAATAACTTTGGATACTCCCTTAGCAAAAGTTGCTTTCGTTAATTTTGTTCCAAAGATAGCCAGTACCTTTTTCAATATTGTAAAGTAAAGATGCTTAGTTAACGTTTTATTAGGTAGCTGTTTTAGTGCTTGTAAGGCTAATTTATTAGATAAAATACGAATAGTTGATCCAGCGGAACTCACACCAAACATGATACCTAAGTAAAGAATTAGCGTGTTTTTTGCATCTTCCGTTAATTCGTCTTGGTTAGTCCAAATATTCTGATAGCCATATACGTATGATATTTCTTGAGCTAGTTTTAAAGAGTATCCGTAAAACTGAGCCATATCAGCAGGAATGGTTGCTGCAATAGCTACGCCACCTGGTAACCCACTTGCAAATGATATTGATGAGGATTGCAATACATTTGAATTGATAACGTTACTAGCAATACGATCAAGTTCTTCTTTTGAAAAAAAAGCCTGAGGACCTTCCTTGAATAACTTTGGCATATCATCTATTTTGTTACTAAATGTTTTAGTTAAAAAATCAGAGCGATCTACTTTGATAAAAGGTAATTTCAAAGATTCGTTGATTACATTTAATGCTACGCTTTCCTTATTTATTGCCATTTTTTACACCTAATCTCTTATAGTTTTTATGGGTTATTATACCATATAAAATTAAAAACAGCCCCTTATATCTACTGGTTAGATATAAGGGGCTGTTTTAATAGGTTTTGTTAGGGGCGATAATCTAATTATAGACCCTAAATAAACATCTTTTGTAAAAAGCCTTTTTTCTGTTCTTTCAATAAATCTAACTTACGTTGATGAAGAGCGATAGTATCGTCTAATTGTTTAAAGAACGATCCGATTTGTTGTTGTTCTTCTGCTGATTTTGGGATAGTTAACAACGTATTAAAAAAATCATTAGGAGAGATATTTAACAAACCATGATTACGTGCCCCTTCCGCCGCATTTTTAGAAACTTCCCTGTACCACCTTGTCGTCTCATAATAGGAAACTAGAAACTGTGAGTTAATAGCAGTTGGCTTAAATACAATATAAAGGGTTGATAGCACACCCATTTCATACTTATCTAAACGTTTAATAGCTCCCCATGGATATCCATTTGAATAACTTTTATTATAGGCAAATTCACCATTTTTAACTAAAAAATATCCTGTAACATCACGGCTAGCAACTTGTTTATTAAAATAATCATTTTGATCCACTAAACCATCTTGTGCTGATATAGTAAGAGGAAGAGTCGATTCATTATTTTTATTCTTTCTAGTAACACGTTCTGCAATACTGGACAACTTACGATCTTCCCAATCGTCAGCAAACCCCGCAAATCTCAATTCAGGAATTTTTTCTCCAGCTTTTGGAAACATTTTTTGCAAGTAGCCTTTTTTCTGTTCCTTGAGCAAATCTAACTTACGCTGATGAAGAGCGATAGTGATGTCTAACTGTTTGAAGAATGAACCAATTTTTTGTTGTTCTTCAAAATCTTTTGGAAAAGATACTAATGTTTTTTGTAAGTTTCCTTTACTAATTGATGATACTTTTGAACCCTGAATCAGTCTCAAAAGTTGTCTATGATAGGTATTTGAATTGATATAATATCCTAGAAAAAATTCAGCTTTTTTATCTTTTGGTCTTGCAACTATTGTATGTAATCCTGCTACGAGATTTTCTTCAGTTAAACCATTAACTTCAACAGCTTTTCCAACAGTTTCATCTTCAGCTGCATCAGCAAAAATCAAATCGCCGTTCTCGAGCAAACTAGATTTATATTTTTCTAATTTACCACCTGTGATATATGGAATTTTATCATTTTTAATATTTAGAATGGCTGGATATTTAATCAATATATCTCCATAGTGAACGCTTTTAATATCGCCTTCATCATAATTTAACAATGCTCTAGATAATGAATTTGTAGACACAGGAAAATTAAAACATTCATCAAACTTACGCTCTTCCCATTCATCCGTGAATCCTTTAAATCGCAATTCTGGAACTTTCTTTTTAACTGAATCATCTATTTTCGCCATAGTCCCCACCATTTTCTTGGTTTTTCTTGTTCTTCTATCCTTTTTTGATCTTTGATTTGTTCCTGCAAAGTTTCCAACTGCTCTTTAAGAGCGTTCACTTCATCTTTATATTGATTGTCTAAGTGTTTGGATTCTGTTTCCTGTAATGGCATTTTGAGAGCTTTTAAGCTGTCATTTTCTGCTTTGTATTCTTCTAACAACTTTTTATCTTGTAAGGCTAGTCGTTGTTGTTGATCTAAAAGATTACTTAAAGTTTCTATCTGCTTATCTTTGTTGGTCAATTGTTTATCGTGACACTTTCTAAGATATAAGATTTCTTCTTTCAAAAAATCGACTTCAAAATCAACTTCAGTATGCGTTTTAGTTGTCGATTTAGTGTGTGATTTAGTTGTTGATTCAGACGAAAGAAGTCTATCTTTTATAGACTTCTCTTGTGTTTTAGAAATCACATACTTATTACCTACTTTATCTAATTTAGTATGCAATTTCAGTATGCGTATTATTTTATCAATATATGATTTACTCACACCTAACTCATCCGCAAGTTCCTTTATGGTTTTTAACTTCTCACTCATGGCTTGCTCCTTTACCTCGAACCTTTGCACGTTCTGGTTGTTCAAGGTCTTGTAATTTAACAGTTGGCAAGTATTGATCAATTGACTTTTTAAGATACTTTGCAATGTTCCCTTTTGAATAAGGTTCTTGTTTGTCATGAACGTAAGAGAGGTGTTTCTTCACTCCCTCTAGCCCTCTTAATACTTTGAGTTCATCATATTTTGGATAAACATTTTTTTGCAAGCCTGCCATAATTGCTGGGTCTGTCATTTCATAAGGCGATAAAAGGAAATTTTCAAGCAATAATTTAGTATATTTGCTTTGCATCGCTTGATATACAAGTTTTTCTTCATTTGCTTCTTTTTCAACTTTCGCTTCTTTGTGGTTCTTATCATCCAGCTTATAACTGTTATCGTCTGCTCGACGTTTTTTCGTGATATGAAAGACAATAGAATCAATGCTTCGTCCTTTTTTTATCTTGTCATAAGAAACGTTGAAAGAAGTATGAGCATTGATTTCTTCCAACGGTTCTTTTAAAACTCGTGTTTCAAAATGAGTAAAACGTTTATAATCATTGATGGTATCCGTCATTTCTCGTAATTCTCGCATGGAAATGGTGGGGTTGCGGTAGGCTTCCACTTGTTCTTCTCTCCGTCCGCCCTTATAGCTATAATGCTCATATTGGTTGTAATTCATGGATAACCAGCGGTACAAGATAATAGAGTATTTGCTATTGAGTTCTGCTAGATCAGATAAAGCGTGTTGCGTGAAATTCTTTTTGAGATTGATTAAATAAGGAATAATTTCAGGACTAAATCGGATAGTGACTTCATCATGATAATCCGTCCACTTTACATAGGGAATCGGCACAATATTTTCAAACTCAAAACCATGTTCTTTTTTTTCTTTGATTTTAAAAAAGGCTTGTTTCTGCATGTTCTCGACTGCCTGTTTAAAACGTGTGTGTTTATCATTATCAGATACCTTAAAAAAAGCAAAGAGTTCGTTTTTCGATAAATAAACCGTATGATCTTTTGGTGGTTCTTCGGTATCAATGCACGATACGGCTAACTCAAACATTTTGAGTGGGGTTTTATCCATTTTGGCAATGCTGGTAATTAAAGAATTATGCTCCACTACTTTTCGTTTTGATAATTCATTCAAGATTTGCACCTGCTTCTGATTGTGTTCATTTTTTGCTATACTAGACATAGAAAATTGCTCCTTTGTGAGTGATTTTAGATAGGCATGAAGAAAATCTGACCAAAGAATTGTTCTTCATGCTTTTATTGTATCAAAACACAGCCACTTTAAAAAGTTTTTTGTGGCTGTATGCACAGTTTTTTGTGGCTGTATGCACAGTTTTTTGTGGCTGTATGCACAGTTTTTTGTGGCTGTATTATTCTTTAAACCCTTGTAAAACCTCACTTTTTTTTGACGCAAAAGAATAAAAGATTAAAATATATAAGATAAATATATATAAGGCTTCGCCTTTTTTTATTTTTTTAAAAATGTAAGGCAAAAGTCAAAAGATTAAAACCATAAAAGTACAGAATGACCTAATTCGCTTTCTAAGCACTTTTTATCAATACCCATAATAAGTTACCTGAAATAAATTAAAATGCCCTAGAAAGTCTTATATGGCTATCTAGGGTATAAAAAAATCGATTAGAACTTTTGATAGAACTTGCTGATCTTTATCGCTGGATAGCAAAATGATTATTTAAAGATAAAAGTAAGAGATATTCTAAAAGCTCATATTTTGCTTTCTAAGCCCTTTTAAGTGTTAGTCCTAATAAGTTTACCTGATTCGTTTTAAAACTCCTTAAAAGGTCTGTAAAGCGTCAAAAAGCCCATCTAAAATACAAAAGGCTTTTAAAAACAATGAAGTTCCAAAAAGTACGCTCAAATTTATAAAATAATTTAATATCTGCATTGAGAAGTTAAGAAATAAAATCTTTATTTTTAAAATTCAGAAGTCCGAATGAAATAAGGACAATGTGCACTTACACACCACTCTAAAAAGTGGTGTTAATTTGCTCAAAAAATAGGTACCAGAAATTGCTTTCAGCAATAACCAAAAAGAGAATAGTTCTAAGAATCCATGTTCTTCTCTTAAAGTTGGATAGCACGTATTAAAGTTGTGATACATATTTCGAACTTATAAATAGTTTTTTTTTAAAATAAAATGCCTCAGCGCTCATTCCTCAATCGCCCTTTGTCATTGATTTTGTAGTAAGGATTGCGCCCTATTCGGTTACAATCCTCACAACAAAATAGAAAATATAAAACCATAAATACTGCAAGCTATCACATTGTAATACAAAGCACTTCGTTCTTGTATTACAATGTGGCTTGAAAAGGGGGAGGTTTCACTTTCCCCTTTTATCCCCTTTGGATTGTGTCGATTTGCTTTACGCAAACGCCACCTACCCATTTTATAAAAATAAAATGGGCAAAAGATCTTTCTTTTTGTCATACAAAAAGAAGAAAAAAAGAGACGATTTTCTTCTTCCGAAATCGTCCCTCATTTTTCTAAAACCATGGATGAACAAACAAAATACGAGAGATTTTTTGTTCGTTCATCCACTAAAAAGAACTCCCTAACGGTCGTGGCTACTTTGTTTAGTCTAAACGCTTTGAATAGTCCTATAAGCTCATAGTTTGCCTTCTAAGCGATTTTAAAAGTGAGTTAGTAATAATAGAAAAAGCCCTTAAATAGGCTTGTATGTAATTGACTAAAACGTACAATTTCAGCTTTTAAATATGACCGTTATTTATGACCTGCTCTAACCTCACTATTCATCTGCATGCTAAAAATAGGTCAAAACTGTTGACTTATGAGCAACTAAATACTCGGATTTACTTTAACTAGTTATTGTTAACTAAGTTGTTATAAAAGTTAACTTTTGCCATTTGATAATAAGGTCCTACCCAGATTACTAATAACCCTGCTGTTAGAACAACTAAAATCCACCAACCAATAAAACTAATCAATAATTTAAAATACTGCCATTTATGACCATCCATCAATTCACGGCTTCTAGAAATCGCTTCAATATAACCAATTGATTCACCGCTATCCACAGCATCACGATATATCAATATTGCTTGTGAATATGCTAATGATTTAACAATACCAGGAATAATCAAAAGTACTGTCCATAGTACAGTCCAGATAGTTTGTAAAATCAAGATCACTATCGCCCCAATGAAATAAGAACCATTGGAAAAAATCGTTCCCCATTTTTTAATAGGTTGTGTGTAATCTTCACGATCTCTAATCGCATCAAGTACAACAAATAATAGACCACTTGTAATAATACTAAATACAAGCGTCGTAGTCATTGATAATGACGAACTACTGAAATTGTTGTTCGTAATCAATAAGGACTCGGCTTGCGAAGATGCGTTATTCGTTAACAATAACCCTTTATAAATTACCTCTAAATCCAGTGCTAAAAAATCCAAAACATATTGTAAATAGAAATAGATAAAATACGGTATAAATAATATTAGAAAAAAACTTAAATGCTGCTTCAGTAGTTTTTTTGCATTTAATTTTAATTGACTATTATTCATGATACATTTCCCCCATTTAGGCAATACGCAGATTATTCATCTTCTTCATAATCAAATAAATCGCCTGGCTGACAATCCAACACTTGGCATAACTTATTTAAAGTAGAAAAACGAATACCTTTTGCCTTTCCTGTCTTTAAAATTGATAAATTAGCGGGCGTAATGCCAATCTGTTCAGCTAATTCTTTTCCTGATATATGTCGCTTTAACATCATAAAATCTAACTTTGTTAAGATCATATCCTTCTCCAACTAAACAAATTCATCATTTTCAACCTTCAGTTGCATACCTGAATGAAATACCTGATAAACAACATACAAAATAGCAACAAATAATAATTCTGTTAGCCACAATCCGACACTATCATTTCGTCGAATGGCTGATACATGGAGGTCGTTAGATGCAATACAAGGATAAAGTAATACTAATTGCATGAATTGTGTTACAACGGCTGTTATTGCTGCTAAAAACAACTTTTTTATATAACGTAAGTTAACGGTTGTAAAATAGTTTCCCTGTTGAATACTAGTAATTAATTTTCTAATCATTATCATAATGATAAAAATCATGATAATGATTATTAGATGAATAATGATCGTTATACCACTTAAAAACTGTTGTCCTAATGTATTAGGTGTAATGATTTTGAAATAATACACAAAAAATTTACTATACATACTATTGCTAGCTGAGTTAATTGATCGAATTAGCCAATAAACATTTTGTAAGGCTGCAATCATTAATATTAACTGCACTAACCATGTTAAGACCTTAAAAATTGTTAACGACATATTTTTAATCGTAGATTTTGCCATTTTTTCTCCTGTATTCAAAATTACTCTTTTTCGAATATAAATTATTATAAAACAATAATTAGCACTTGTAAAGAAATATATATCAGTACAGATATACGGTTCTGTTGCAAATTTTTAAATAAAGAATAAAATCCCTTACGGTATCTATGATTTAAGCTGGGATTCCCAATAATACCTTGATTTCAGTACAGACCGAAAACCCGAAGAGAGTGCCTTCTTTTCGGGTTTTCTTATATAATCCTCGAATGGCTTCCATGCCTTTAATCGTGGTAGAGGCAGTGCGTAAACTTCGATAGAATTTATTGCGTCTCTTTACTGGACGATGGTCTTGTTCAATCAAATTATTCAGGTATTTAATGGTACGATGTTCTGTCCCTTGATAAAAGCCGTATTCTTTTAGTTTCTTAAAGGCACTTGTAATAGAGGGGGCTTTATCTGTGACTACAACCTTCGGTTCATCAAACTGCTTCACTAACCGCTTAAGAAAAGCATAGGCTGCTTGTGTGTCCCGTTTTTTACGTAACCAAATATCCAAGGTTAAACCATCTGCATCGATGGCTCGATACAAATAATGCCATTTTCCTTTAATTTTGATGTACGTTTCATCCATTTTCCATGAATAAAAGGATTTTTTATTTTTCTTTTTCCAAATTTGATAGAATAGTTTGCCATATTCTTGCACCCAACGATAAATCGTCGTATGAGAAACGTTAATGCCACGATCATATAAGATTTCTTGAACTTCACGATAGCTAAGGTTATAACGAAGATAGTAGCCCACGGCTACAATAATCACATCCTGCTGAAATTGCTTTCCTTTAAAATGACTCATCGTCATTCCTCCTGCTATCTTTTTCTATTATTCTACCTTATCTGATAGTAGATTTAAAACTTTGCAACAGAACCCTTTAATATACACTTTCTGGGTAAATATAGTAAAATAAGAATGGAATATATTAATAATATTTAAAAGTGAGGTAGCCAATGAAGAAAATATCGACCTATTTGAGTTTACTTTTTATTTTAAGCGCGGTTTTAGTTACTCCTTTAACTGTAATTGCTGAAGAAGTAAATAACAGTGAGAATGTTACAACTCAAAAACAAACACAAGGAACAAACACAAGCCAATCCGTAGATGAGGAAAAAAGTGTCCAATCGTCTACACAATCAGAAAAAGGTATGGGTGAGCCAACTCTTACAGATGACTCCTCTACGTTAAAAGATACGCAAACGGATGAAAAGCAACAATCTGAAACGACTCAATCATCAGTAAATCAAATACGTGGACCATCAATTAGTACGTCTTCGCAAGTATTTGGATCAAAATTTATTACGGATGCAAATTTATATGACTCTAAGGGAAATATTGTAAAAACTTCATCAGGAAATTCTAACCTTACTGCAAAATGGGATTTTAAAATACCAGGTAGGTCGAATATTCAATCAGGAGATACAATGGTGATTGATATTCCTGACATATTACGATTACAGAAGTCAGTATCTTTTGATATATTAGATACAGATGGCAATATTATAGGTCACGCTGCAGCTGATCAAAAAACAAAAAAAGTTACAATTACATTTACCGATTATGCGGAAAAACATAATGAAAATAACATTATTGGAAATTTCAGCATTTACACTCTATGGGATGCAGACTCAATCCATTTTGGACAAAATAATACTGTGGATTGGGGATTTAAACAAACGATAGTATATATCAATCCTTTAGGACCAGATAACCGAATCCTAACTAAAGCTGGAATATTAGACCCTGATGATGATACAAAAATTAAATGGACTATTACCCTTAATAAAGGGAAGCAAGAAATAAAAAATGCTTTTTTAGAAGATACATTTGGTGAATCCCAAAACCTTATACCAGAGACGTTGGTTTTGGTGTATTTTAATGCGGATGGAACTGTTCAAAAACGAGAAAATATATCTAATTCATCTAAGGTAATAACTTATGATAACAAAGGGTTAAAGATTGATTTTGGTGATATTAACCAACAAATTTATTTGTATTATTCTACTAGAGCAACAGATGGTGGGGCTTCCACTTCTTATACAAATAGTGTGAAATTTACTGGAGATAATATTCAGGATAATATTGTAGATTCCGCTACCCCTGAAACTGGTGGGACTGGGACAGGTTACACTTTAACGGATCTAACTGTAAAGAAAATATGGGATGATAATAATAATCAAGATAAAGTTCGTCCAGAAAAAGTTGAAGTTCAATTGTACAAAAATGGTGTTGAGGAAGGAAATTCTGTTTTCTTAGATAGCAGTAATTCTTGGACAACCGCATTCCATAATTTGGATACCAATGCTAAGTACACAGCCAAAGAAATTAATGTTCCAGATGGATATACAGCAAATTATGATATTACCATTGATTCAAAGGGTGTAGGTATAATCACTATCACAAACAATCATACGCCAGAAACAACGGCAATCAAAGGTACAAAAATATGGAACGACAAAGATAACCAAGATGGTAAGCGACCAGATACAATCACAGTGAATCTGTTAGCAGATGGAAAAGCAGTGGATAGTAAAGAAGTAACGTCAACCGATGGTTGGACGTATGAATTTACAAATCTACCAAAATATCAAAACGGACAACTAATTAATTACACAGTTACCGAAAATGAAGTTTCTGATTACAGTACAACGATTGACGGAACTAATATTACAAATAGCTATACACCAGGTAAAACAAGTGTTACTGTTACTAAAGCTTGGAATGATAAAAATAACCAGGATGGTCTACGTCCAGGAAGTATTCAAGTTCAGTTATATGCGGATGGAAAAGCAGTGGGAGAAGCCATTGATCTAACAGAGAACAAAGATTGGACATATACTTGGTCAGATTTGGATCAAAAAGCAAGCGGTAAGACAATTGTTTATACAGTTAAAGAACTGACTGCAGTTAAAGGCTATACGACAAGTATTGACGATTCAGAACAAGGCAATGTGGTTATCACAAACAATCATACGCCAGAAACAACGGCAATCAAAGGTACAAAAACATGGAACGACAAAGATAACCAAGATGGTAAGCGACCAGATACAATCACAGTGAATCTGTTAGCAGATGGAAAAGCAGTGGATAGTAAAGAAGTAACGTCAACCGATGGTTGGACGTATGAATTTACAAATCTACCAAAATATCAAAACGGACAACTAATTAATTACACAGTTACCGAAAATGAAGTTTCTGATTACAGTACAACGATTGACGGAACTAATATTACAAATAGCTATACACCAGGTAAAACAAGTGTTACTGTTACTAAAGCTTGGAATGATAAAAATAACCAGGATGGTCTACGTCCAGGAAGTATTCAAGTTCAGTTATATGCGGATGGAAAAGCAGTGGGAGAAGCCATTGATCTAACAGAGAACAAAGATTGGACATATACTTGGTCAGATTTGGATCAAAAAGCAAGCGGTAAGACAATTGTTTATACAGTTAAAGAACTGACTGCAGTTAAAGGCTATACGACAAGTATTGACGATTCAGAACAAGGCAATGTGGTTATCACAAACAATCATACGCCAGAAACAACGGCAATCAAAGGTACAAAAACATGGAACGACAAAGATAACCAAGATGGTAAGCGACCAGATACAATCACAGTGAATCTGTTAGCAGATGGAAAAGCAGTGGATAGTAAAGAAGTAACGTCAACCGATGGTTGGACGTATGAATTTACAAATCTACCAAAATATCAAAACGGACAACTAATTAATTACACAGTTACCGAAAATGAAGTTTCTGATTACAGTACAACGATTGACGGAACTAATATTACAAATAGCTATACACCAGGTAAAACAAGTGTTACTGTTACTAAAGCTTGGAATGATAAAAATAACCAGGATGGTCTACGTCCAGGAAGTATTCAAGTTCAGTTATATGCGGATGGAAAAGCAGTGGGAGAAGCCATTGATCTAACAGAGAACAAAGATTGGACATATACTTGGTCAGATTTGGATCAAAAAGCAAGCGGTAAGACAATTGTTTATACAGTTAAAGAACTGACTGCAGTTGAAGGCTATACGACAAGTATTGATGATTCAGAACAAGGTAATGTGGTTATCACAAACAATCATACGCCAGAAACAACGGCAATCAAAGGTACAAAAATATGGAACGACAAAGATAACCAAGATGGTAAGCGACCAGATACAATCACAGTGAATCTGTTAGCAGATGGAAAAGCAGTGGATAGTAAAGAAGTAACGTCAACCGATGGTTGGACGTATGAATTTACAAATCTACCAAAATATCAAAACGGACAACTAATTAATTACACAGTTACCGAAAATGAAGTTTCTGATTACAGTACAACGATTGACGGAACTAATATTACAAATAGCTATACACCAGGTAAAACAAGTGTTACTGTTACTAAAGCTTGGAATGATAAAAATAACCAGGATGGTCTACGTCCAGGAAGTATTCAAGTTCAGTTATATGCGGATGGAAAAGCAGTGGGAGAAGCCATTGATCTAACAGAGAACAAAGATTGGACATATACTTGGTCAGATTTGGATCAAAAAGCAAGCGGTAAGACAATTGTTTATACAGTTAAAGAACTGACTGCAGTTAAAGGCTATACGACAAGTATTGACGATTCAGAACAAGGCAATGTGGTTATCACAAACAATCATACGCCAGAAACAACGGCAATCAAAGGTACAAAAACATGGAACGACAAAGATAACCAAGATGGTAAGCGACCAGATACAATCACAGTGAATCTGTTAGCAGATGGAAAAGCAGTGGATAGTAAAGAAGTAACGTCAACCGATGGTTGGACGTATGAATTTACAAATCTACCAAAATATCAAAACGGACAACTAATTAATTACACAGTTACCGAAAATGAAGTTTCTGATTACAGTACAACGATTGACGGAACTAATATTACAAATAGCTATACACCAGGTAAAACAAGTGTTACTGTTACTAAAGCTTGGAATGATAAAAATAACCAGGATGGTCTACGTCCAGGAAGTATTCAAGTTCAGTTATATGCGGATGGAAAAGCAGTGGGAGAAGCCATTGATCTAACAGAGAACAAAGATTGGACATATACTTGGTCAGATTTGGATCAAAAAGCAAGCGGTAAGACAATTGTTTATACAGTTAAAGAACTGACTGCAGTTAAAGGCTATACGACAAGTATTGACGATTCAGAACAAGGCAATGTGGTTATCACAAATAGTCATACACCAGAAAAAGTAAATACTGAATTGCCACCTAAAAAACCTAATAATGGTGGTATGAAGGAGAATACTCACTCCAATAAGAAAGACAGGTTCCTTCCTAATACAGGTGAAGAGCGTAAATCGTTATTAACACTGATAGGAATTTTAATATTAGGATTTGTAATTTTTATTGTAATAAAAAAGAAAGAAATAAATTCTAAGTATTAAGATTAAGTAAATAAAATAACGCCATACTCATTCGTAAACAGTGAGTATGGCGTTATTTTATTTATTGTCTATAGTTTTTAATGCTTTCTCAGGCACTTGTTCTTTTTGAACTTCTTCATAGGAATTAATATGAGTACCTTTGTTAGATAGTTTTAAATAGTGTCCTTTTTTTAATTCTTTACTGGAAGTAAATATAATTTTTCTAGTTTTACCAGTTTTATCCGCTGCAGTTTGAGTATAGCTATACATATCATCTTTATTGATATCATCATACGATTTAGTTTTAACATATACTTCGCTTTGACTAATGAACGGATTCAATTGGTCAACAACAGCACCAAGTTCTCCGGGGTTATTTTCATTATAAATTTTACTACCAAAAAAACCAATTACAATCACAGCAATTAAAGTCCCTATAGAAATAACAAATTCTTTTATATCATCCACCTCGCAGTTTATTTTACAAGATAATTGTATCATATTGTCAAACAGATTTACTCATTCTAAAGACTTATATTGTCCTAAGACTATGTAATTATTGAAGATAAAAAAAGAAGTTGCGAAAATTGTTTGAATAGTGCTGCATGAAAGATACTTTTCTACTAGAATTGTCAAATTAAGTTCAATATTAAGAGTGTTTGTAAAAATTATAAAAATGAGATAAAATATCTAATAAGTATTTTTTTAAACACTATTTTTTATTAAAAAAGTTTAAAGAATTGAAATTCTTATAGAATTAAATTTTTTGTCATGATACTTTTGTTTAAAAGGAGGAAGAGACTTATGCTCTCATACATAATTTATTTTTTTGCAGTTTGGTTTATACCCTTAGCCATAATTATTTATGGAATTTATAAAAAATCAAAGAAGTTTTGGCTTACAGGAATTTGCTTAATTCCAATCTTCCTTATCGTTATGCCGGTAATAGCTATGTTTTTTGGTGGAGATAATATGTAAATTATTTTAGATGAGTCAAAAAATTGACTCTTCGTAAAATTTTTCATGTTAGTTTTTCCATTCTTGTTATTCTATAGGCTGATTATTTAGCTTATTAACGATAGACTCAATTGGTTTATTGAAACATATGCTACCTAAAAAATAATTAATCGTCAAATGATTTTTGAACATAGGAACAACAAAAAAAGAAATGCTGTTAAATAAAATGGTACCTGTAGGTTGGACACTCTTTTTTACAAGTGTCCAACCTACAGGTATTTTTTGTATACTTGAATTAAGAATATGAGAGTTAGGGGATATTGGTTCTACAACATTTAGTATCTTAGGATTTCCTGCCAACACTATTTCTTTATAAAAAAGTATAGAAAAAGAGATATCCAATTGGTAGAATTTAGTCGGTTCTGTTGCAAAGTTTTCCAAAAAATCTATTTTAGTGTAAAATTGAGAAAAAAGACAGAGAGGACAGAGTAATGAATCATTTTAAAGGCAAACAATCAAAATTAATTACGCTACTTATAATCATAGTATCTCTTTTCACTATATTTACTTATTTAAATTCTAAAGTTATTTATGTTTCAAATACAGGTAAAAATCATTATCCAGGAACAAATAATAAACCTATAAAAAGCATTAATAAAGCTATTAATATGGCTTTACCTGGGACAACAATAAAAATCAAGCCTGGAATATATAAAGAAGCCGTACATATAAATAAAAATGGATTTCCCTTTTTACCTATAAAAGTAACAGGTATGTACGGAAAAACAAAATTAATTGGTAATATTGATAGATCTGAAAAAATAATAAATATTCGTAATTCTAACTATATAAATATATCAGGTTTAAATTTATCTAATTTAAAAGCCACTAATTCAGAACAAACACCAACTGCTATAAATATAGATGGACACTCTAAGTCTATAATAATTAAAAATAATATAATTCATGACATTGAAACAGACTATAAAGAAGGCAATAGTCATGGTATTTCTGCTTATGGTAAAGGAATATCTAACATTCAAATAGTAAAAAATAAACTATATAATTTAAAATTGGGTAATAGTGAAGCTTTAGTTTTAAATGGAAACATTAATAACTTCAAAGTATCAAACAATCAGATTTTTGATAACAACAATATTGGCATAGATATCATTGGTTATGAGGGTATTGAATCCAATGATAAATTAGACAAAGCAAGGAATGGTACAATCTCGAATAATAGAGTTCAAAACAATACAAGTAAACATAATCCTTCTTATAATGGTGATCAATCTGCTGCTGGAATATATATTGACGGTGGAGAAAATATAGTAATATCTGATAACATATCTGCTAATAATGATATAGGAATTGAAATAGCTAGCGAACATAAGAATAAAAATGCTGTAAATATTTTAGTAAAGAAAAACATTATTAAAAACAATGGCTACGCTGGTATAGCAATTGGTGGTTACAACCAAACAATGGGTGGGGGTAAAAAAATTAGATTATTAAATAACAGATTAATCCATAATGACCAACAACAACAGTTTGGTGGAGAAATTTTATTACAATACAATATAAATGATTTAATTATAACTAAAAATGCTATATCCCCTAACAAAAATGGTTACTTACTAATAAAAGATAATAAGAGTGGGAAAAATATCAATATAAAACATAATAACTACAACTTAAAAGGTAGTAATAAAATAATTTGGAATAAAAAAGAAGAATATCTACGTTAAATTGAGTATTCTTCTTTTTTATTTCAAATTATTTTAAGATTAAATTAAATATTTAACTATCTATCGCTTATTATTATTTTTCTATCTCATTAAATGCTTTTTCAGGAATGTCACTAACATCTACTTCTATATATCGGGGTCACTGGAACAACTAAACAGAAAATAGCGGTAGGTTTTGGAAATAGTTATTTAGAATCGTTTTTACAATGACTTTTTGAAACTATGAAACATTGTTATATCAAGCTTTTAAAACGTATTTTACTGATTTTCAAAACCTAATGTTTTTTAGAATCTATGCTGCTTTCCTTACCGCTAATTTCTGCATGAATGTTCCAGAAATATTTTGTGTTTTCCTATCTTGGAAATTCTGTAATCAGCGTTAAATAAGCGTTTTATGGATTTAGAGCTAATCACTACCGCTATTTTCTGTTTAGTTGTTCCAGTGACCCCTGATAGTAGCGTCTCTTAAATGAGTGAGTCTTTGTTTAAATTTGTGATACATTTTTCTGATCCATCAAGAACTTCCTCAAAGATAAAATGCCTCAGCGCTCATTAGTCAATCGCCCTTTGTCATTGATTTTGTAATAAGCATTGCGCCCTATTCGGTTACAATCCTCACAACAAAATAGAAAATATAAAACCATAAATACTGCAAGCTATTACATTGTAATACAAAGCACTTCGTTCTTGTATTACAATATGGCTTGAAAAGGGGGAAGTTTCACTTTCCCATTTTATCCCCTTTGGATTGTGTCGATTTGCTTTACGCAAACGCCAACTGCCCATTTTATTTTTATAAAATGGGTAAAATATCTTTCTTTTTGTCATACAAAAAGAAGAAAAAAAAGAGACGATTTTCTTCTTCCGAAATCGTCCCTCTTTTTTCTAAAACCATGGATGAACGAACAAAAAAATCTCTCGTATTTTGTTTGTTCATCCACTAAAAATATGCGAACAGTATGGCTTCATTCAATCCTGTTCTTACAAGTCAAAACCATCGAATCGTCCTCGTACGATTCAACAAAAAAAGTAGTCGTTTTTGGACGACTACTAAGTTCTAAACATTCATTACCCAAAATCAATTTGGTCTAACATCGTTTCTCGACTGGCTTGATCTAATCCAAGATACGTTAAGGTCATAGCTTCACTTGAATGGTTTAATAAATGCATAACTAAACCAATATTATAGTTTGACTGCGTATAGACCCGATAAGCGCCTGTTTTACGCAT
>NZ_CP120418.1:0-65460 GCF_029492705.2 Lactococcus sp. bn62
ATCTAGTTGAATATGTGCAAGAATACTCGTATATTGAGTTTGTGGATTTCTGCAAAGAAGAGTTTCCTGATGTTGTATCTAAACTTGGACCAAAAACATCAGACTAAAAGTCTGATGTATGATAGAGCCTTTTGAGGTGGCTGCGGACGGTGCTAACAGATTTTGTACTTGACGTTTATGATCTTTGTTCATTTCGTTAGCTAATTCTAAATAGCATTTTTTTCCTCGCCACTCAAGGTCTATCATCTTTCTAAAATATTCTCCTAACTCATTCATTGTAAAAAGTTTATTTTTAATTTCTTCTGTAATTTCAGTTCCCTCATCATAATAAGCTTCAATATATTTCTTAATTTGTTTGGCAATAGTATTTAATGTTTGTTCGTTTCCTTTGATATTGTATTCCTCAATAGCTTCTCTTGCAATATCTGCAAATGTTTCAGTCACAATTCTTTCCTTTTTTATAATTTGTTTATCAGCTGATAAATATATTTTATCAAGTATGATACGGACATGAAGAGACATTTTTTCAAAGAATAGTAGTTTTGTAGGACAATTCATTTATTAATCTGGACATTTTTATGATTAATTTTATAATCGATGCCGTCGATATTCTTTTGGCAGAAACTTACGTATTTCATCTTCATTATATCCGATAAGATGGTTATGTTTGTCCATAATAATCGGTGTCTGGAGTACATAAGGATGTGAGATTAAAAAGTCGAGAGCTTCATTGAATGAGAGGCGTTCCATATATTTTAGTGCATCTCTTACCTCAGAGCTGCTCTTTCCTGGGCGCTTTACAATATCTTTCAATCCTTCATCTGAAAGCTGAAGTAATTTGACAAGATCGTTTCTGGTCATTTTACTTATTTGTTGTTTCTGTACATTGAGATTATATTTTTCAAACCAAGAAAATGCACGTCGAGAAGAGCCACAACTTCCTCTGTAATAAACTTTTATCATCATTCATCCTTTATTTAATTTCATCTATTGTACTATAGCTATTTAAGATATTTTAATTGGTTTATTTAGTAACATAATTTTACTTTCTATGTTATAATAAAGGTAAAGAAAAAGGACTTGCTCGACACAAGTCCCATGTAGCCGTTTTAAGAACGGTAACCTAATATTCATGTTAAAATAACGTCAATACTGGCTAAAGTTGGACGTTATTTTTTGTTGTTCTTATCATTGAGCATAAGTATTAATGTTGCAAATGCAATCATTAATGACAATGCTTGATACACTGACAAATTTTTCGCCTTTCTGTTTTGTGAGGTTAGCTCACGAAATATTCATAAGCATCACCTCCAGTCAGGCTACCGTCCTTTAACTTCTACTCCATAATTATAACAAAAAAAGCTAGCGTAAGCCATCACGACTCACACTAGTTTTTTTTATTTATAGCTCTAAATCAAAATCATCTTTAGCTGCAGAGGGGTGTTTTTGAGAACTTTGTTTCATATTATTTTGGCTATGAAAGAGATCCGCTGCTAACTCCCTTTCAATTTCAGTTAGAGGACGTCCTTTTGAAAGTTCAAATTGAGAAAGCCAAGAAAGGAGAGGATCTTTTTCTTGGACCTTTTGCAATTGAAAACTTTTCTCCCAGGTCTTTTCTGTTTGATACTTCAAAAATTCGTACATGCTCAAGTAATTTTCTTCTTCATCGAAACTTTGAAGTGCCGCATAATAATACTTTTTATCTTCATCATAGATAATGATTGGCGGATGATTGTGTGTCATCAAGAAGTAATTCATTAAGGTACGTCCTACTCGACCATTTCCATCCGCAAAAGGATGGATGGCTTCGAGGTGAAGGTGGAAATAGGTTGCTGCTTTTAAAGGTTCAGTTTCTTTAAAGTCTTGCATGACTTCTAAAATTTCTTTCAGATCATCCTCGACAGCCTCTACACTGCTTCCTACTTCATGTATTCCTGTGACATAGTCATGCTTTTTAAACTCACCAGGGCGCTCTCCCTGCTCTACAAATCGACGGTAATCATAAGTCCCTTCAGTTAACACACGATGTGTCTCTTTGATGAGATCAATAGACAAGGGGACTTTATCAATGATTTTTAATTTCAAATAGTCATAAGCTTTTTTTTGATTTTCAATTTCAAAAATAACTTTTGGATCTCCAGTAAAATTTAAAACCTTGCCTTTTTCAAAAACTTCTCGTGTATCATGGTAAGTGATTTCTTCATTCTCAATCTTCCCAGAATTATAGGCAAATAAGATTTTAAAGTTATCTAGGATGCTTTCAAACTGAGAAATAGTTTGAATATTTTTTGATTGGTAAACAGAAACTGTTTTTTCATATTGTGACATTATCATTTCTCCTTCTCAGTCCTCATGTTTAATTATAACATAAGAAAATAACCCTTTATTTCTCAATAAATTCTTCTTGATTATCTTTATTTTGTGTTTTTTCTAATTGCTGTGCATTAATTTTATTTGCCGCAATTCTTTGTCCGGCTTCATAAGTTTTCATTTTTTTAACAAGATTATTATAAGCAACAGATAAATTTTTTCGCTCGCCCTGAAGTGCTTTTATTCGAGAAAGTTGTTCAGGAGTGGGATTAAATTTCACTTTTTCATTCTCTTCTAAAAGGCGATAGTCTAAATTTTCTAAAGCAAGTTTCACTCGAGACATGTGGTCTTGGAATTCTTCGCCTAAAACTTTGACAGCTTCACTTCCATCCAACTGGCGTTGAGAAACAATATTGAAAGCCGCAACCATTTCTCGAACGTCCTGGATTGCAGAATTTTTTCTTTGTGGGACTAAGCCGCTTTTATCAACTAAATGTTGGACTACTTGAGAACCTTTAACAAATTTACTTTGTATCTTGTCCTCTTCATTTAAAAAGTAAAAGCTGTCTTTGTAGTTGATATACGCTTTATAAGAACCGTCTTCCTGGAGGTCTAATTTGTAATCAGGAATTTTGATTGTCCCTCTCTCAAATCGTCCATAGTCAATCTCTATGTATATGCCTGTCATGCTTTTGCTTTCAATTTGTTCTGGAGGGATAATAACTTCTATATCAGGAAGGGCTTCTTTTTCTTTTTGAAATTTATCAAAAGCTGTTTTCATTTCCTCGATAGCTAAACTTCCGGCCGGATTATTTTTTTCTGATTGAGCTACAATTTTTTCTAAAGAAAAAGATCTCCTTTTTTTATTTAAAGTATAATCACGTACCCACCGTTCTTGAGGGAAATCTTTTAAACGATAATTAATTACCTGGCCATATTCTTTTGAAAAATGATTGCTGTCAATTTCAATATCAAGTGCTGCAGCTTTAATTTTAAAATCATCCCAGGAAGTAGAATGCTTGATCACAAAATTAAGACGTTCCTTTAAAAGCGTACGGTATGAATTTTTTCTTCGGTACGCTTGATACTTAGTATGAGAATTTCGCATTGTATTTTGTAGCACTAAGGCCCCATATTGGTCCGCAATTTTATCAGAGATATTTCTCAAAAGTCCTGGTGTCCTTTTGTGCCATCTAAATTTTTTCAAGTCAAGGGAAGATGTCGCATTAAAAATGATATGATTGTGCAGATGTCCTTGATCAATATGAGTCGCTATAACAAATTCGTGATGGCCGCCAGTTAATTCCAAAGCTGTTTTACGCCCAATCTCATGAACTTCCTCAGGAGAAAGATTATCCATTGGATCAAAAGACTGGATGATGTGTCTGGCCACAACTTCTTCATCTGATTTTTTGTTGGATGCCTCATTGTAGCTACGTGCCATTTTTCGAGTTAACTCCATTTCAAAAGCTGCATTATTGACGTGATTAATTTTATAACCCGATGTCAAAATTTGCTCTGCAGTTTTTTCTGGATTGACGATATACTTTAATGCTCTTTCTAAATTATGAGCACTTTTTATAGATATAGTTTTTGTAATTGGCATTATTTTGTCCTCAATCGTGTAATTTCTTGTGTAAGTTTTTTGATGACTGCTTCATAATTTTGCTTCATATCATGAACTTGTGAGGAGAGATATTGTATATCTTCATAATCAACCGTACCCGTTTCATTTGCTTTTTTTGAAATCTGATTAATGTTATTTCCGATACGATTTAAGGCAACCGAGTATTCTCCAACAGGGAGAAGCCCTTCTTTAACGCTAGAAAAATCATAAGTTTTAATTTCTCCGTCCAGAGCCATACGTCGCATATAGTTGGTAATATTTTTAACTTTTGCTTGTTGCATCCGATTTCTAATTTTGAATTCTTCATCCGCATTCACGTAAACTTTAAGTGGTTTTGGTCTTTTTAATTGCTTATCAGACATGGTATTTCCTCCATAAATAATATTTTGAGTGACATAAAAATCGACAGGCAGGCTACGCCTGCCACAGATAAAGCCCCGCTTCGCATCCAACCTACGGCCGGAAGGGCTGTTATCTGGCAAGCATAGCAAGGTGGGCCCACCTTGCTAAAAAATAAAAGAATTTCAAAAAAGGACAGTTAAAACTGACCTTCTTTGACCTTTCTTTTGATTTTATTTTGGGGAAATCCCCAAACCCCTAATAACTCGTTTTTTTAAATTTGTATCTTCTTCTTGAATTTCTTCTTTTGAAAATTCCAAGATGATTTCTTGGAGAAATTTTTGATAAGCTTCCATATTTAAGTTCTCCATTTCTCGTTTAGTATTTTCAAGAGAGAGAATATATTCAGCTAACCAGGGACTTGAATTTTCTTCTAAAATTTTTTTCTCTCGCTCTAAAAAATTTATTAATGCCTTAGCTTCGAGAAAGTCCTTTGTAGAAAAATTATTTTCTTTTAGAAGTTGGAAAATACTGTAGTGTCCATAGTTCCATTTATTCTGTGTCATCATTTTCTCCATTTCCTGTAGATTGTTGGGCTTTGAAGATTAATTCATCCATAGACATTTCTTGAGGAGAGTCTTGAGTTGTCTGTTCATTTTCTTTTGAGGTGCTTACATTTTCAATAGCAAGTTTCTCTAAGCTCTTGGCCTGCTCAATTTCTTCTTCTAAGCTTAAAAATAATTTTTCCTCTTCTTTTTCATAAAGGACAGTTTTCATTTTTTCAATAAATTTAAGACCTAAGCGTTGTATTTGGGTAATGACAGATTGAAAATGTGTATGACCACTGGACTCATTTTTAAATTGTTGCACATACTCAAAAGTATCAGAGGGACAGGGAAGATCTACCGAAGCAAAAACTAAATAGATACTACTTTCTTGGATAAATTTTTCTTGACTTGTTGCAGCAACATCTTCAAAGAAAACTCGTTTAGCTAATTCGAAGATAACTTGCTCTGTCGGAAAATCTGGATTTAAACATAATAAATTTTTGTTCGAGCGCCATTCAGAAGGTGTAGGAAGTCCTTCTTCAAACACAATTTCTGCTTGCGTCAATTTGGATAAGCTAAGAAATAATGCTTTTAAATTTAGTCCACTATCATCTTTTGTGGCATTTCTTTTGATAAAGGTTTGGTCAGAAACTACAGGAAGGAGATGTGATTGATTTTCTTCATCAAGTACAAAGAGAAGAGGCACTCCTTTTGGAATTGTTTCACCTTGATTAAGCCAGGAAGGAATTGTTTTTATGTTTCCCAACTCCTCTTTTTGGCTTTTGAGGAGGATTAAATTTTGAAAAGAAAGCGAAAGATTATGAGACCAGTCCTTGAGAAATTTTTGATACTGACTTTTTTCTAAGAAGTGAGGAAGCTTTTTTTCAATGTAGGAATGAATGCCATCATAAGAAGCATCTTCAAGTAATCCGATTAATTCAGGATCACTTTTTTCTTCTTTTTGAAAATAGAGTTTCACGTTCTTTTCATAGAAATCATGAATATTTTCTTTAACATGTTTTGAATAATCTGTTTTATTTTCTTCATAGAAATATAAATAATAGGCTGCTTCAGCTTCAGGTAAATCTTTAAAATCAGATTTTAATTTTTGCCAGGCCTTTTGTGCAAACAGCTCGTAGCAAATTGTTAGAAGGGAAGTGTTTTTTGAATTTTTCTGTTTAAGTAGTTCTAAAAATTCTACATCACCTTGTGCTTCTTCTAAAAGAGAGGAGAAGAGTTCTTCAATCTTTTTGTGAGCAATAGAGAGAGCTTCTTCTTTTTTCTTTGTTTCGTTTTCTGGATTATAAGTAAGAGAAGCTTCATATATTTCCTCTTCTTTAAGAGTATGTTGTGTCCAAAAACTTTCTTGAATAAGAGATGGCGGAACACCTAAAACTTCACTAGCATAATCTAAAGCAGCAATAAGAAGTCCGTTAGGGTTATTAGCCCCCAGGGACTCAAGATAGTCGTACATTTGGTAAGCATTTTTGGCAAGGGATAAAGCTGTAAACTCTGCCTCCTTATGAAGCTTCTTTGCAATTTGTTGTTTCTGTCCTAGAAATTGATATTCATAATCTTTGGGAAAGTGAGGACTTTCTGCTTGTTCAGGTATTTTTATCATGCTTGTCCTTTCTTTTTAAAATATATTATTTGAAGTGACTTTTACTTTTGCTTCGTTTCTAAAATTATTTTAGAAACTTGTTCTAAAGCTTCGCTACTTTGTAATTTAGTAGATATTGACTGAGAAACAGCTTCAAAAATCAAATTTTCTCGTTCGAGCATTTGTCTTAAAAATTCCAGCGCAGCTTGATCATCTCTATCTTCAGGAAACCGAGGAGTACGAAATTTTTCAATTTCTGATAATTCCTCAAAGCAATCCGAAAGATGTTCTGGATGTTCTGTTACTCTAGCATTCAATTCAAATGAAAATATGATTTCAAAAGGAACAGTAGGAAAAGTTTGCACAACAATTTTTTCAATAGCCTGTATGATTTTTTCGGGTAATTCATTATTTTTCATCTTTTTTCCATTCTAGTGAGCTACTCTCACTTTAAGTTTTATCTATTCTTATTAATCAGTTGCTTTATATTTCAGCTTCTGGAATTTCTTTGAACGCTTCATGAGAAATTGAATGACCATCCCTTAGGTTTGAAAACTCATTTAGCATATATTTCCGTCCCTCTGGAGGTAGTTGACTTATTTTTTCTCGTTGTGTATCTGAAATTTTTATGTTTAATAACTCTGCCATAGCTTCAATTTTCAAAAGATCATTTTGAATTTCACCGACTGAGAAAGTTTGTTTAAAGTCAAACTGGTTTGCTGCAACATTCATATATTCTTCGAAGAGTTCGGGTTCTTCTTGAATTTGTTGTTCCAAAATCTCTTGTTCAAATAGACGTCGATTATCTTCTAATATCTTATTGACGTCGTTCATGTTATCTAACGCATTTGGTAGATAGATTTGTTCATGAAGCAATGCCCAAACCAAAGCATATTGTTTATCATCCTGGTCTGAAATAATCTCTTTTTCATTCAATAGAGGATACTCACGGTCAAGAAACTTCTAAAAATTACTTTTCTCATCCCCAGATAAGCCATCCCAGAAGGTCTGAAGAACTGCTGGAGCACCTCCCACCTCGTTCCATTCCTGGATAATTTCTGGAGTAACGTTATGTTCTCGAGAGAAAAGTAAGGCTAAAGTTTCGACCATTCGTTCTCTATCTTGATCAATAATTGGTCCTAATTTTACATGCGTAGATGATAGTCTCCATCCATTTTCTTGATATGTGTTCATGGCTGCAATTTGAGCATCTGTATACTCACTTTCGGATAGAAACAAAAGTGTTTCTTCTTCAGGAATAACCATAATTACTTCAGATAAAATAGATGGCCAGAAATTATCTGAATTTCGATCTAGTTCTACTCCTTCAATAAAAGTTTCAATCTCTCTGTGCTCTACTGCACGTACTTCAGGAGCTTCTTCATAGTAACCCGACCATAAAGTACCATCCTGTAAAATATAGATTGCTTTACCAAATTCTTCTGTCAGATTGTACCCCTCATCCTCCAGGGTAGAAAAATTTAATATACTATTTTTCTTCATTTTTCACCTCAAACTAAAAGAGTAGAAGACACCTGCCCTCTACTCTTGTGTTATTTTTTTATTATTATAATGATTTTTTTTAACTCTCCTAGACTCTACACGTATAACTCTGAAGAATGATTTTTTTGAATTACTGAAGCAACCGTATGCTGTGATTTTTTCACCATTTGCTCTTGGTTTTTCAACTTCAAGTGATCGTTCCAATCAGCTTTAGTTTCTCCTGGACGTAAAGGGGGCATATGTGGAACAACTTTCGTATGTTTTAGACCAAGGTTCAGAAAGAATTCTTTTCCAGCTTTATCATTATCGGTCGCAATGATAATTTTTAGTTTGTCTGTAAATCCTTTTTCATCCGCATCTCTTAGCCATTGATGGGCCGGTATGACGTTCGCTTCAAGATTTTTGTAGCTCTCAATGTCGGAGCATAAGGCATCTACAATACTTTTAGAAATTGTTCCCTTGTTTAGCCCATGTAAAGCCACTAAACGAGCATTGTTAAGGCGTTCCTTATGTAGATTATAATAAGCCATCATATCTAAAGGCCCTTCAAAAACATAAAGTTTAAAAGGGGCCTCCTTGGTTGATTGAGCAAAGTTCTTTTTTTCACCAATATCAATTTGAAACCCTGAATAATGCTCGGATCCTGGTAGGGTCATTTTTAAACGCCCTTTTTTCTTGTACTTTTGCTTGTTGTACCATATGCCTTGCAAAGCACCTCCAACAGTTCGCCCTGTGAGATCTACATTTTTAAATACAACGACAGGTTCAGTTTCTCCAGTTTTATAGTCCTTATAGATGCCTTGCGCAATTACACCTTTAGAGAGAAAAAAATCTATCGTTTCATCCGATAGACCTCGTTCATTTTTTAAATATTTCCGTGCGTAATCAAATGATTTAGCCTCTGGAACACGATAGACAAATGGCTTTTGAGGTTCCTTTTGTTTAGGAGAAAGAACTTGTGCATCTAAGCCAAGAATATGCTGCAGTGCTTCTTTAAAAGACACATCTTTAACTTGCTTGACCAAATCAATTGTATCTTTTCCTTTGAGGCCCCTGGAGAACCAATGATAGATATTTTTTTCTGTATCAATAACTAAAGAGTCGTGTAACTTCCAGGAGTAATAATGGCTTGATATTTTATCAAGCTCCATGCCTAGACTTTCTGCAATGGTCAAAATATCAGTGTTTTTGGCCTCATTTTTAAGACGGTCCGGATCATACATAGGCTACTCCTATCCTACATTTTGCTTTTGTAGTGCAATAATATTATCGGCTTGCTGAAGCGTAGATAAATCTTTCAAGACTTTATCCTGGTTGCGATTTACTTCAGACAAGGTTTCTTTAAAGCTCGACTCAAGTCCTTGAGTCAGTTCTGTTTGTCGCATGGCAAGTGCAGATTTCTTGCCTTCAAGGATATTAGACAAGTGCTGTGTTTCTTTATTAAAGCGTTTTGTTACTTCGAGGGTTATTTTCTCTGCATAAGAGTCTTGAATGCTTTGAGCTGTACTCTTACGTTTGGCCTCGTTTTCTTGCTTGATCGCTGCAAGAGCTGCTTTATGGCGGTCCTCTTCAGCTTGGATATTAGAGGACAATTCTTCCAGAAGTTCTTGTTCTTTTTGATAAAGCATGGCTTCCTTTTCACCTTCAAATTGAACTCGGACTTTTTCTGGAATTTCTGCACGTCGATCTTGAGAGGCAACCTCCGCATAGATTTTTTTATTTTCTGCTTCTAGGAACTCCAAAACCATTTGGCGTGCTTTTATCGCAAAACCTGCCATGAAGTCTTGGGCAGTATCAAGATTTTCAACCTCAAAACCTTCTGCAGGTAATGAAGATGACGTTTTGAGGGAAACTGCTGTAGCTCTTCCAATAAGATCATCAAGTGAGGGCTCCACGTAATCTGCTCCAAGATTTAAACGCTTTTCAGGCTCTGAAGCGAGGGGGGAAACTGGAGAAGTTAGCGGTTCTTCCATGTTGCTCTGATTTTCTTTAATGAAATTATATGAAGGACGTTCAATTTCCTCTGCAGCACGATTATTTTCTAAACCAGGATCATTTTTAATTTCTTCTTCGTTATTATTAAGGGGCATTGTATCTTGAACAGAAGAAGGAGTTTGATTTTGAGGAACTACTTCATCCCAAGAGGAAGCAAAATGATTTACTTCTGATACAGGAGCTTCCCTCACTTCTTCGAAAGTATATCCTTGTTCTGAAATTTCAAAAGGCCCTGGTTTTTTCTTGAAAAATTCTTTAAGTTCACCATTCCAATCCGTATCTTTTGGCAATGGCAGATTGAACCGTTTTGCATAAACAACTTCTGCAGCTTCATTATTACGAATTTTAGAAACCAAAACGCTACTTTTCAAGTAATCTCGATGAAAGCGTTGGTTTTCTTCGTCCAGGTGTTGGATAAGTTGAGTATTATCCATTATTTTTTCAGTATCGATGTAAGGGCACTCTGTTAATTCATAATAAAATTTAGCCTTACGTTTTAAACCATCAAATAACTTCATGATGTTCCTCATTTCTATTTTCATTTTGACTTGGTGTCACCTTAGTGTCTGATTTTGTCTGACTATCTTCACCAACAAGTACCTGGATAGCTTCCATAGCATCAGTAAAGCTTAGGTCTGTATCACGCAGTACAGATTGAAACATCTTATATTGAACTTCCTCAATCTCTTCCTGCAGTTTTTTGATATTTTCATTTGCCTTATCTCGTGCAAGGATTTCCTTAGAAATTCTCCCCTGCAGACTAGATAAACGATTGAGATGTGTCTTAGGAATTTCCGCCATTATTTTTTTCTCCTCCTGGAAGTGCTTTAATATCTGTGACATCTAAAGCATCAACTTTAGAGTCCTGAACAGACAGGTTTATTTTTGCGACAACTGGATAGCCCTTGTCTTGGTAAATAGGACACTCCGTATAGTAAAGCTCTACATAATACAGCGCCTTATTACTCGCATCTTGAAAGACTTTGCTTTTGATATACGACCTTGAGACAAGTTGAGAGGAATTGCTCGTATTAATAGTTTTATCCTTTTCAAAGGCTTCAATCATCAACTTAAGGCTCGTCGCATCTTCAGCAATATGTAAGTTTTGATAACCTTTTTCTGTCATTAAACTTTGAAGTTTTTCTTGTCGATCATCAATAGATGAAGCATTTAATTCCCAACTGCTATAGACTTTTAAAAAATCTACAACAACTTGGCTGCCTTCAGCTTCTGAGTTTGACTTTTCACTACTATTTTTGTTGACAGACTCTTCTTTTGAAGAACTGTCTTGTGTTTCTCGACTTTCTTGAACAATTTTTGGAGGAAGCTCTTTTTTACTAGAATTCCCACCGTGATAAATAATGTAGCCCACAGCTCCGACAAGCGCCAAAATGAAACTTACGCTTATGATAATGAGCTTGCGTACATTTGATCGATTGACCATACGGCCTCCTTATTCTTATATAGTTTAAATTACTTAGGGGGATGAATAACTGAAGCGACAGAATTATTCGTGTACGTCCATGTCCACGTTTTTGCCGGTCCTGGATTTTGGTCGTAAATAATAAGGCGATCATCACCCAATACTTTCCCTACAACTCCAGTATGACCATATGTCGGATCTACTCGCCAACCGCCCATATCTGCACCGGCCGCAAAGTTAATAATATCTCCAGCTTTTATCTGTTTATAATTTGGCGTATTGACAACTTTCCACCCCCATTTATCCCAAGGGTAATCACTCCCGATATTTGAGGCATTCATACCACCAACAAGGTTTGGAATGTTCTCTGTAACCGAATGAGCGTAAAAAGATGTTAGAGCGTAACATTGACCATCTGCGCCCCCATAAGTTCCTGCAATGGATTTCCCAAGTGCTTCATCAAGTGCCTTTATTCCTGCAGCACCCCCATTACCTCCAACAGGACCATATCCTCCTGGGGGATCCGGTGTCCCGCCGTGTGCATCAATGTACATATCGAAATCCTGCATAACTGCAGCTCGTTTTTTCCCACTGTAAAGAGCCGTCCAGTAGACACCTTCCCCAGGTTTAAGGGTATGGTTCGCAAAGGCTTCTGCCCTTTGGTCCATAATTTTAACTGTTTTGTTTCCCAGAGTATCAATTTGATAATCTCTGAACTCCTTAACTGCTCGAGTATTATCCCAATTTGCGCCCTGGTTTGGATCATTATCAAATGCTCCAAAACCAAAAATATTCCCTTTCGGGAAATCTGCTGCAACACCGGCTGTTCCATATGAGGACTCCATTTGCGCAAAGGCTACAAGAGCTCGGACATCAATTCCGGATATTTTTTGTAAACGTAAGAACTCTTTACCAGAAGCCCTGGCATCTACCTTTTCATACCCTTGGCTTTTAATAAAGCCATCAATTTGTTGTTCTGTAATACCATAACGCTGTGCAAGTAACGAGGACGTATAAGCATCCCGGCCTGACCAGTGCTTCACGTACTCTAGTCCATCTAAAGAAGAGTTCGACTCATCCTGATTGGATAAACTCGAGAAAAGAATTATTCCAACAGATAAAAGAGCAAAACCTCCAACAACCATCCCTATAAAGCCAAGAATGTAAGGATTTTTGATTATAGCTAGGATATACTTTTGTACCATCTGGAAGCTTTTCTGTCTTATTTGCCTTAGTTTTGCGGCTAGACCATTGGGTGCAGCATTTGAAGCTGAATTAGAAAATGCGGAGTTAACACCTTTTGAGCCAAAACGTAAGTCGTTTACTTTATTTACACTTACTCTGCGAGAAAATTTCTCACCTTTGGTCATAAAAGCATGAACTTTTTTCCCTGCCTCAAAAGAACCCTTGCCTTTATCATAACTGCTCTTAAAATGGTGTACTGCTTCTAAATCCTCATCCTGAGCAAGAACATTCACAGCATTCTTCTCTAGGGAGACACCTCCCATTTTCTTTGTCGCTTGAACTAGATTAGTTTTTGCTATAGGTGTAGGAACACTATTTTTCTTCTTTGATTGCGATTGTCTTGACTTAGAAGTAAATTTAACATGCTCTTTTGAGTGAGAAGGTTCAACAAGTTTTTTTGAAAAAGTTCCTTTTTGAGGAGTTCCGTCTGTTAACTTAGGAATTTTTTTTCTTGAATCCGTATCCGGTTTGAGCTTACGTTTTGCCTTAAAGCCAAGATTTTTTTTATTCGTCTTTCCTTTAGTTAATTTCACGTTACCATAATTAGCACGTGCATTTTTAAAAAGCTGTCCTTTACTTTTCTTTTTTAGGAGATCTTGCATACCTTTTTTAGTATCATTCCCCTCAAAACTGTTTTTATTTTTAGAGGAGAAAAGATCATCCGGCGCTTGTTTGTCTGTCATTATTCACCTTCGTATCCATTAATTTAAAGAGTGCTGTTTGTTTTGGAATTTTATTTGAAAAAGGAATGATGTTAGAACCCGCTATAATTAACCCTGCCCCTGCAGCCGGACTACTCAAATATGAAGCTTGCTTATCTGTTAAATTAAACTCTTCGATCAAAGCTTTTAACACACCACTTTTTTGTTGGAGTAGAATTAAAAAGTCTGAGTTAAACATGATATTTCGTCCTTCAAGAGTAGCTGCCATTGTTTCTGCAGATTGTGTCATGAAGGTTGGATTACCTCCATATTTACGAATTCGGGCATAGATGTTTGAAGCAGCTTCACGGAGCTGTTGGATTTGGTTAGGATTGATAAGTATTTGGAACTCATCAATATAGACCCATGTGACAATACCTTTACGACGGTTTTCAACAACCTTATTCCAAATTTTATCCAAAATAACCATATAACCAAAAACGGCCATTTCATTTTTTAAAGAATTTGTATCATAAATTGTCAAACGACTATTGAGATCTACATTAGTATTTTTGGCAAACATATTAAGAGACCCCTCAATATAAATACCCAATCCCCCTACCAGATCTCGGGCTTCTTCTGATTGGTTTTCTTTTAAAACACCAAACCAATCTTGGAGATTTGGTTTATCGTATTGTCGATAAACTTCCTTTGTAACTCTATCAATAAGCGTACGCTGCGTAGGTGTAATGCGACCCAAAATATTTCCAAATATTGAAAGTAAAAAATTAGCCTTATCCGCAATAGGATCACCTTCAATACCCAGCCCTTCCGTATCTTCAAGATCTAAGGCATTAATAGAAACAGGAGAACCTGGTCCAACATGAACAACCTGTCCCTTAAATTCTTTAGCAATTGGAATATATTCTCGCTCAGGATCCAAGATTATTACCTCATCTTTTGGTCTTGCAAGAAGGGTTGAGATGATTTCGTTTTTAGCCGCAAAAGACTTACCACCTCCAGATACTGCCATAATCCCACCATTGGAGTTCTTCAGTTCATCAGACATACGATTAATCAAGATATTGTTCTTACTCAGAAGATTAATCCCGTAAAATTTTCCGCCTTTATGCTGTATATCTTGTGAAGTATATGGAGAATTAACAGAGAGGTTCGGTGTAAGCAGATCTCTAACAAAACTCTTTTCAAAGTCCATATAGTTCTTTCCAAGAGGTAAGATGCTGTTCAAGGCTTGCTCTTGAGTCAAATAGAACGGTTCAAAGTTAGCTCCAAACTTCTTACCTACTGCATTAATCTGTTGGATATTATGGCGAAGTTCATCGCTATTATCTGCCCAGGTATAAACCATAATTGTAGTGGAGAATTGAGTGTCTCCGGTTTCCGTCACAAAGTCAATTTGTTCATTGACATCTTCATAGTATTCACGTGTCCCACGTGCAATATAATCACCACCAGAGCCTTTATGAGAAGATTTAGAACGTTGTTTCAATACCTCGCCTTCCACATCCATAGAGGCTGTACGTAAGCTTTGATTTGTTTCTGCGATTGAGTAAGGACTACCATGAATAGTTAAAACCATCTCAATGCCCGCCTCAGTCAATTCTTTAAACATACTGTCCGATAAATTTCGTGGATAATCTCTTAAAAAGAGCACTTCCCCTTCTTTATCATTAATTCCAAAGGAAATTTTCCCCGGACGATTAAAGTTCAATACTCCAGGTGCAATTAAATCTTGGCTGCGGAGCTTCTGTTTTTCAATATCTGAGTAATCCCCATAAAGTGGCGTACCCGGTCTTAAAATGTCATTCATGACCTGCAAACGTTCCATTGCTTCAAGTGGCGTTAAGCCAGACTTGATTGCACGTAACTCTTCTGAGAAGTTATCCGACATACTTTCCAAATTTCGTCTTGCATCACGTTGATTGGCAGCATGAGTTGATAAAGTAATAAAACGACCAACTTTGAAGTTATTATGACCTTTATCATAATTATCTTCGATGATTGTATTAAATTCTTCCCTAAAATGATCAAAACCATCACTTCTTGGAGCATAGGCATTTTCTTCCATATACTCCCCTTTTGGTGTTTTCTTTACCAAGAGAGTCAATTGGAAGTGGTCATTGTTTGAAAGTTGATTAAGTGCAGCATTGTATTGTGAAAGGATGATTTTTTGTTCCGTATCTGTCGCTGTAGTATACGTTATAGGCAATAAATCATAGGTCCTTGAGTAAACATCCTCGACAACGTGCATAATCCCATTTTCATATAAGTATTTATACTGTAAAGAATTTTGAGTGGTCGCAGCTTTAAGTTTTTTCGATGGCAGTTCCTCAACGCCATTCTTTGATTTTTTTGTCTTTCTTAAAATCATTTTTATGATACTCCTTTGTTTTTTCTTGTTTGTAAAGTCGTGTTTGGACAGTTGTTATGTATTTAAGTTGAAGCTTTACCCAGGTTGTAAAAGGCAAACCGTGAGGCCGAAAGAGTGCATGTCCGGCTCCCAGTGCGACAATCACTAAAATGAATGGTTTAAGCAAAGCATCGGGTAGAAATCCTAAAATGCTATTTGCAATATCTGCCCCAATACCAATAATTAAGGCGATGACAAGTAGCCACTGACTTCCTGTTAAGATCCCTAATGTTTTTGGACGTTTGGAGACGTCCTTATATACTTTAATTTCCATGTTAAACTCCTAATAATTTTGATGAGATGTTATGACTTTGCCAAAGGGCAATGATAAAGATAAAGCCTTGAACAATACCTGAAAGCAATTCTTTAATACCATCAACTGAAGCCATAATCCCTGGAATTTGCCAACCCGATATGTCCCAACCTGCAGTGCTCATAAAGTGGTAAACTCCAATGACAGTTAATAATACGGCCGGCTGCAGTGCATAAGCACCAATATATTTAAGATAGGTAATCCCTATATTTTGATGTTCGGCTGAAGCAAATGAAGCCATAGGAAGTGGAGCCAAAGCGAGTAACACATAGAGTTGGAAAAATCGAAGCATGATTAATACGGTAAGCATGACATATGCTGCAAGAGAGATCAGCACGCCGACAGAATAAGCCAAGGCAAATGTGAGGAAATTCCCTGTAAGGATACCTCCGATGGTGTCCCATATACTTGTTGAGCTTGAAATATCTACATTCGGCAACACATCAAAGGCACCATTCGCATATTTACCCATCAGTTTAACCAAGCCAATACCAACCAGAACCATGAATTCAACGATATAACGACTCAGTGCGATCATGACACCAGATACTGCCCCACGCCAAGCAATCTCCGCAAAGAACCTCGGCATCATCACTCCGTTATTTGATGTATTCACTCGTTCAAACATTTTTGCTAGTTCCATGACAAGAACAATAGCTGCTAAATAAAGAGCGACCTGAGTGGTCGCATTTGTAATAATATTCGTTACCCATCCCATAGTGGATGAATCATATTCTGCTAGAATTTTAGAAAATGTTGCAATTAAGTCCATAATTAGACCCTCCTATGCTTTCTTTTAATTCCCTGGGGGATTTGAGAATACACCAGAAAGCATTGAACCACCACCAACAGCCGCAAGGAGAATTCCACCAAGAATAAACCAACCTGCTTCTGACTTACCTTGTGCATCTTGTGCACGTCCTGCATTGATAAGTGCAATGATCCCAAAGATAGCTGTCAATATCCCACCACCTGTAACAAGCCACATAAGATCTTTCACCAGGTTCTCTCCAACTTGTGCGCCAGATGTTTGCGCTGATGCCTCTCGTCCTTTAAAGAGAGCCAGAAAAGCAAGCATTGATAAATAGGCTTTTACGTTCATGATTTTTGATTTTGTTTGAGTAATTTTTAGCATTAGTTTTTTTCCTTTATTTTTTAATTTTAAGCAGCTAAAAAGTTAATTTCTTCTGCTTCTTCTTGATTGTTGTTCTTCATATTGGCATCGTATCTTTCACTTAGATTACGATAGCGTTGTGGTTCCCACCAGTTTTTATCTCCTGGCTTTCTCCCCACTTCTTTAGCTTTTGGATGCTGTAAATAATGATATTTTGGTACCTTAAACATCGGAACAGAGGCAATCTTAACCAAGGACATGCCTCGATCAAGCTCAGAAACACCGTTGTATGTAATTAAATCTATACCTACAGGCTCTGAACGTACAAATCCTCTGTCTCGGCTTTTACGATAGACCGTTTTCTTCCCACCAGTTTTCATCCAAAACTCTTGCGTATCAGGTTCAGTTGAACCTGATAAATAAACCCAAGAATCTGCATTCCCAAAGAATTCCTTCCAGGAGTCTTTGTAATTACGCTGCATTTGGTTCATACTTTGTAAAACAATGACAATAGAGAGCAATCGACTTCGGAACACAGACAAAGCTTCCTTGATATTTGGTACTTTCCCAAGATTGACAAATTCATCCATTAAGAATTGTACTGGTACTTTAGCTTCTCCCCCCATTTCATTATCAACAATATGTTCTAATGTTCTAAATGCAAGGAGGAAAACCATAAGAGGTAGGAAATTGAACGTGTCATCCAAATCTGGAATTTTAAGGAAGACTGCATACTTTTCGCTTGCCCATTTATCAATTTCCAAATTATCATCTGCAATAAACTCTCGAACTTGTTTCAAGTCAAACATAGAGAAACGAGTTACAGTAATAGCTAAAACGGAGTCTCTTGTCTTATCTTTGAACATGTCAATGAATTTGCGCCATTGAATATAGGCAAAATTATCTGCACCAAAACGTTTTGCATGAGCTTTAAACATGAATTCAAGCTGACTTTCTACTTCTGGATGTTTACGTGGAAGTAATCCTATCAACGTGCCCATATCCGCAAGGTTAGGCATGACACCATCTCCTTTATGACTTTCATCACCTCGATAGCGATAATAAAGGAAGCCCATCAGTGCAGTAATAAGCATCTCCTCAGATTTGTCCCAGAAAGGCTCTCCTTTTTTCTCATGCTCTGCATTGGTTGCATCGATAAGCATAAGAATTACCTTTTTAAGGGTAATTTCATCTTTAATATAAGCAAATGGATTGAAGTGATCCGAATTGGTTAAAGTATCAAAATTGACTTCACGAACCTTGTACCCATTCTTTTGGAACATTTTCCCAAACCGTCTGGCCGTTGTCCCTTTAGGGTCTGTCAAAAGGTAGGAAGAATTCATTTGCATAAGGTTATTCCAAATAAACGATTCTGTCTTACCTGCACCAGATCCACCGATAACGATGACGTTATTATTTCGACTTTTCTTAAAGAATTTAGCTTTTCCAAAATTCTTATAGGCGCCTTGTCCGAGAATGATATTTTGCGAAAAATCTTTTTTATTCTTAAAGCTTTTTAATTCTCTTGCGGTTCCCCATCTGGCATCCCCATGTTCTCGACCTGGCGCATATTCTCTGGTGTCCCTTACCGCATAAACTAGTCCTGCAGCTACAAGAACTGCTCCAGAAGCTAAAATAGGCCCCTGTTGCAAAGAAAGATACCAAGGTTGTGCATGGATAAAATCTGGCATTTGTAAGACCGTTTGAATTTTTTCTCCATCCGGTGCCATTTGATAAAGCTCTGTGGCTCTGTTTGCAAGATAAGCTCCTGTTATACCTACCATGCCATATCCCACACCTTGTGTCTGCTTATTCATAAATCTGGCCCTCCATCAAAGAGATCTAGTGCTGAAGCATCAGAAACTGGTTCTTGTGCGGAAAGATTTGCAAAATCTGAGTGAGCGGGACTAGACGTTTGGCCAACATTTGGCTCTTCTTGTCCTGGAATGATGGTCTGTTGAATCGCAGCTTGACGTTCTTGCATTTTCTCTGCCATTTTAGCAGCAATGGCTTTCTCTTCTTCCTTCTGTGCCTCTTTAATGGACTGTGTAAGAGACGGACTTGAGACAATTTCTGGGTTTTGACTAATCTCATCCAGAGCTTGTGCAAAAGCATTGCGTGCCACATTGGCATCTTTAGCGAGAAAAAGCACTTCATGCTTTCCATCATCAAGGGCTTTAATATGGAACTGGAGTCCATAATCTTTCAGAACATTTTTAAGTTGTTCTAAATTTACAGCTTTCTCGAGAAGCTGAGGTTCTGCGATTGCCTTGCCTGTCTTCATCAAGAATTCAAGCGATTTCTCACCAGGTGCTAAATTTTGTCTTTTTAACTCTTGGCCCCATTCTGTAAGCATCTTTTGACGTTCAGATGGAGATTTAGCAAGAAATTCTTTTTCCATTTCGGGAGAAACCTCAAGTCCGGAAAGATCTTCTGCATAATTTTTAGCTTTTAATAAATCAATCTGTGCTTGTTCACGACCGGCCTCTTTTGTTTCCACGTGCCGTTTTAAAGCCTTTAGTAAATAAAGGCTTTGACGTATCGTTTGAGGCGTATCACGGATCAAAACACGGTACATTTCTTGTTGTTCTTGTCCCATAAACCTTCCTTCTTTAGATATTAAAAAGCAGACTTCTAAAAATCTGCTTTACGTTGGTTTTAAATTTCCATGTTGCCTGGTGTCCAGACAGTATTTTCATTTACCTTTAGATCTGGTTCTGAGTGAGGGGGGATTTCTGCATTTTCTACCGCTTCAGCAGCCATTACTTCCTCTTTTTCTTCTTCCTGTTCCTGTTCAAGCTCTTCTTTGTTATTATAGATGGCTTGAAGGGTAAGGAAAAGATTTTCAGCGATCTGATCAGATAAAGTCATACCCTTACCCATTCGTCCCTCAGGGCTCCAAGAACGTAAATCTAAAACCGGTGGACGTCCATTGTAGGATACTCGGTTAAGTTCCGTTGTCCACCCTTTACCATTCTTTGAAAGAATAGCAATTTGTTCAACTTTTTCGAACTCAAGTTCTGTGCTTTCATTTGTTTGTTTTTTTGAAAAATCCATGACCATAAGTTGGCCTCCATTTCAATTAATATTTTTTCATTCATAAAGTCATCTCAACGAATTTGTCTTTACATGAATTTTTGTTACTTCTGATAAATGATAAAACAAAAAATCAGCACATATTGGAAAGAGCTGATTTTGCGTAAATATTCTATTTTTCTGAGTCTTTATAATTAGAAAAAACTCGAGCTTTATTGCACTTTAACATCTTGTAAACATGATCTCCTTTTATTTCAAAACCAAACTTTTGGTAAACGTGATCTCTACGTAAATGATTTTCTTCATCCTTTTCATCTTCAGGAGATAACCAACCTGAGATTATCACTTCATTAACTTTCAAATGATGGCTTACGTAATCAAGTAAAATATTCATCAAAAGTGTTCCATAACCTTGGTTAACATAACGTGTTTGAAATTCCTGAATATAAAGACGATCGATAAAACCGTATTCTTGATCACGAAAGATATCACAGTCAATATGCGTATGCCATCTTGCAGGGCTTCTGAAATCATTCATATCATGAAGCATAAACTCAAGATTAGTTACTTTGCCATCCCGGTCAAGCTTTTCTTCCAAAGAAACAATAAATATTTTTTCGTGAATCTCTACGTACTGGAGAATATGCTTATTATAATACTTAAATTCATTAATCTCAGATAGACTTTTAATTTTCTTCTTGAGAGAATTAACCTGATTACTCAAAGTTCTATTTTCATCTAATAAATAATCAACCTTCTCCAAATAATTCTGGGTGCTGTTCTTTGAGTGCTTGAACCACTGCTTCAAATTGCATATCTCCTTTAAATTCTAACTCTACTCCCCAGTAAGCATCAAATAATTTTTTCCCCATTCCTTGCGCCTCTGAGTCTGAACCATACAATTTTGTATACGACCAATCTGCCCATAATAAACGCATTACTTTCACATATTCTTCAATTTGTTTGTGCTCACGGAGACGACGAAAAGCTAAGATATAGAATGTAGAATAATATTCTCTGCGTTCCTCTGCAGGTAAATCATAGATTGTTACTTTGCCCCTATAAATCCACTCTGCAACAGTCTGTTTAAAATCATCATTTTCTAGCAATTCATCGTCCTCCATTTTAACATAAATTTACTCATACGTTTCATCATTTTTAATGCGACGTCCTCCATTCACCGCTCATTACGGTCAATATTTACTTATCTTTTGATTTTATTCAACATTGCTTTTAGCTTGTCACGTTGCCAAACGGCTAATGCAGCAAGAAGCATACCAAGACCTGCCAAACTCCAAAGAGTTTTTTCTTCACCAGTTTTTGGCAGAATAACTTTTGTTTTTTCAATCAACGTTTTTGGTTTTACTTTTCCATACCAGTTATCATCATCACCGACTTTTTTGCCAGAATGAACACCAACACCGTCTACAGACACATTGTCACCATGAATATCACCTGCAGCTAAACCTTCAAGAGTTCCCTTACCTTCGATTGTTTCTCCTGGATTAAGAACCAAGAGTTTCCCATCTTCAGTGGTTAACTCGCCGTCTTTATTGACCTTGAGTATTTTACCTTTATAGGTCCACTTAATATCTTTCACATCAACCTTACCGGCAATCGTTTTATCCACGATTTTTAAATGCGTAAGAGGTTCTGTACCATTGTTTGTTGTCGTAAAGAAGATTTCAGTAACTTTATTTTCTTCAAGTTCTTTGGCTGTATCTTCGGTGTCATGGTCATTTTCGCCTGCATTATTTGGTTTATCTTTATGATTACCTTCTCCTGCTTCAGGTGCTTTAGTATCGGCTTTCTCAATGTCAATACTTGGTGCTTCTTCTTTTGGCTTACCATACCACTTGTCAGAGTCTCCAACTTCTTTACCAGAGTCCACTCCGATACCGCCCACAGTAACTTCGTCACCGTGTAACTTACCATCTGTAAGCTCTGGAAGAGTACCTTCCCCTGTCACAAACTCATCAGGCTGTAAGACAAGGAGTTTTCCATCTTTAGTGGTCAACTCTCCATCTTTATTAACAGAAAGTTTTTCACCTTTGAACGTCCAAACAATGTCTTTGACATCAATCTTACCTTCAATGGTCTTATCAGAAACTGTCAAATGAGAGAGAGCTTCAGTACCATTGTTTGTGAAGCGGAATTTAATCGCAGTTGTCTTACCTGATTCTACCTCAAGGGCTGTATCAGGAGTGTCACGGTCGTTTTCACCACCGTTGTTGTCCTTATCCTTGAAGTTACCCTCTCCAGGCTCAGGAATCTTGTCATTGGCTTTCTCAATGTCAATACTTGGCACTTTTTCAGGAGTTGGATTATCGTTGAAGTGAAGCGTTGATAAGCTAATTGTAGGTACTTCTGGTGTTACCTCTCCAACAGTTCCCTCTCCATTAGGATTAGATTCAGTCGAGCTATCTTTCAAGCTGAAGGTGCGTTTACTGAATGGTTTTGAGAAATCTTCATTGTGACTCGCACTAATGGTCAAAATATCTTTTTCAGTGTCGGTTTCCATGTGGATATAAATAGGGTCAATATTCTCATAGCCTTCGACACCTTTGGTTTCTGTAATCTTCCAGTCCCCATAAGCTAGTTCTTGGGAAGCATAGCCATCATCCCCTGTGTTAGGGTTAACGCCTGTCACAAATTTCACAGGATCAGCAATCGTCCCTTCCATAGCTTCTCCTGTAAATTCAATGCCATTGTAGCCTGAACCACCTTGTGAATCTGGTAGGGTAACCTTTTTCTCGATGGAAACCTTAGCTTTAATCAACTGTTCCTTAGAGCTAGATTCTGGAGTGACAATATTTTGAGTTTTATCGTCTTGTTTCTTGATTTCAAAATAATGTTTGATAGGGTCAGTGACATAACCTTCCCCTGCATCGACTTCCACTGAATAATATTTCCCTGCTGCAAGGTTTCCAAGTGCTGCAGTAAGAGATTCATCATCAACATCGATAACAACATTGTCACCATAACTTACTGGGTTACCTCCGATAATCGCAGAGTGAACAACTTCTCCTGCAAGTAATTTAGGAGCTGGTTTTTCTGACCACTTCACAGGGTCACCTTTTTTATGAGGACTTGAACCTGTAGAGTCGTCATCATGGAAGTAAGCATATTTGGCTGTTTTTAGAACACCCTTACCATTTTGATCTGTGCCCGTTTCATTGTCTGATTTTTTGAGTGTGTTTTCGCCTTTAACCTCTTGGTTAGTTCCTTTTGCATCACCAAAGACAATTTCTGTATGTTGGTCTTTATAAGATAAAGTCACTTCTTTTTTCTCAAAGGTATTGGTGAACCCTGGAGAAGCTTTTGTTTCTTCAATCGTATAAGTTCCTAGTGGCAAGTCTTTAACGGTTGTTTTCCACTCGCCATTACTTTCTTTACCGATTACTGCAGTATAGGTTTTACCATCTGTTTTAGACGTCAGTTTAAAGGTTGTTCCTTCAAGCGTGTAGTTTTCATTCCACATGGCATCGCCTGATTCTACCCCTGATTTCTTGATAGAGATTTCACCAGTGACTGCAGTATTTTTAGGTTTGGCCGTTGTGGTATCCCCTGCTTTCACTTCTACAGTAAAGTCTGGAAGAACCGTTTGACCTGTACTTGACCATTTGCCAGATGTTTCGTGCAAGGTGTACTTACCAGGTGGTAAACCTTTAGATTTCACGCTTTTACCTGAAGAATCAAGTTTAAGCGTATCTACTTTCTTACCAGTGCTGTCCAGAACATCAAAGGAGATGTCTTGGAAGTCATAGAGATTGTTTGGAAGGTCTTTACCATATTGGATTGTTGTTTTATCAATTTCAATAAAGCCTAGAGGTTCACGTGGGGAAGTAGGACCTAAGTTACCAAATAAATCTTGCACAATTGATCCCTGTTGTTGATTACCATTGGTATCATCAAAATTAATAAATGTAGATGCACCAGTGTACAGAGCAATATAAGAATATGGACTAAGATGATTACTATCTTCAACGACTGTATTATTGCCTGTTGCAGTCAAAACATTGTCCTTGATGGTCAGGTTAGTTGGTTTAGATACAATATATCCAAGTTGGTTAACAGAACCTAGGCCTGCAGCTTGACCTGCATCAATGTCCGCTACCTTCATAGCAGTTAATGAATTTTGCGGTAATGGATTTCCTGTAGTTTCATCTACTATAGTGGAAGTAATTGCTACTGAACGAGGAATACCTGATGCGGCACCTAACGTATCTCCACCTGCACCACCAGACCCACCACCTTCAGAACCTTGTCCTGTACCTGGATTCGCGATGCCATCCATGGAAACCATATAGCCCAATGTGACATTACCACCATTATTTCGACCAGCAACTAAAAGACGGAAACCATCATCAAAGACATTACGTGGAGTCGTGCTCGTTGTAGAATCATAGTAGGTTGCATCATTAATTGTAACCTTCATTCCAATTGGAACATGTTTTTTAGTTGCTGTATTATAAGCTGTACCTACATTATGAATAGCAACTGCCTGACCCTTCCCTACATAGTTGAAGGTGTCCCCATCTTGGAAGCCATCTTTCTTGTTTAATCCATAATAAATGGACCAATAGGATAAACCAGAAGTACCATTGATTTTGCTATTTGCATCCGAAATAGCTGTACCTGCGTATGTCGTATTATTATGCCAACCGACATTTTTACCACCTGAACCATCAATTGTATCCCCAACAATATACTCAGGCTGTTGCGTTCCAATTAAACTATCAAATAGTGGTTGCATGCTTGCAAAACTATTATTGCTTGTTTGAATAACTGGACTAGATCCAATTGAACCAATTTGTGTATTACCTGGTGGCAAGGTTAGTGCATGAGCAACTGTTGAGATGAGGCTTGGATTAACTACTGCAATTAATCCAGTCCCTCCTGCAAGTGCAAGTACAATTGCGGAACGTGTAATCCATCGCTTCCCTGACTTTCGCATGCTAAAATGCGAAACCTTTTTTTCAGTTAATGCTTTCATTAACTGTCTGATTTTATGTTGTTTCTTCATTCGTCCTCCTTTTTTTAGTCTTAACTTAGAAACAAAAAAATACGACCTTGGCGTCATATTTATAGAATAGTTTTATGTCATTTCGGACAAATAAAAAAAGCAACTCTTTAGAATTGCTTTATATTTTTTTATTTAATTTACGATATAATTTTACATCTTTCGTCAACTCCTGCATAAAGTTTTCAAAAAGCTTTCCTCTTTGTTCTAATGTCTCAATTTCTTCAGGGTTAAACTCAGAAAATTTAAACATAGCCCCATAACATGCTTCACCTAACATAAATAGAAATTTTTCTTTATCTGTTGGATAATCCTGTTTAATGAAATGAGCATTGATTTCAATGTCTACTCCATTTAATAGGTTAATCAGAATATGTTCTTGTTCTGCTTCAATATTCAGTTTTGACGGTTGTTTTTTTACATCTATGTCAAGAGTTTGAACATCTCCTGAACTCGTTTGACCTGTAAGTTTAATATTTTTCAAAAGTTCTTGATCTTGTGTTTGTTTTACTCCCATGAGTATCTCCTTTTTTGATTTTTAAAAATAAAAAAAGCAACTCTCTCGAATTGCTTCTTGTTTACCATCCTCCGTTAACAACTCCTTCATTACCAGGTGCTTTATTTGCATTATTAATTGCGTTGTTAGCATCGTCTATGCTCACGTTTGGATTTGCATTACCACCTCCATTATGTGCAGGTGGATTTGTTGGAGCAATTGCATTTCCACCAGTGCTTGGTGCTGAAGGTGCTGGTGCGTTATAACTTGGTGCATTTTGTGCAGGTGCTTGAGCATATTGACCATAGTCAACTGCGCTACCTGATGCTGCAGGAGCTTCTGCTTGTGGAGCAACTGCATTATTTACATCTGCAGCTTGGGCTTGTGTATCATTTTGAGCTTGTGCTTGTTCTTGAGCGGCTTGTGCTTTTTGTTGTTCCGCATTTGCTTTAGATTTTGCTTCCTCTGCAGCTTTTGCTTTTGCACGGTCTTTATTGTTTTTTACTGCAGTTTTAACTTTATCCAAACGTTTTTGCAAGTCAGCTTTTTTAGACTTCGCCATATTATCTTTGATTTTATCAATAGATGTTTGAGCTGTTTTCACATTGGCATCATTTTGCACTTTTTCTGCATTGGTAACAGCTTTATCTGCTTTGTTCACTAAATCCCAGTTTTGACGAACTTTTTCTACACGAGAAATAAGAGAAGTTTTGTCTTTTTCATCAAGTTTCTTGATAGCATCTTGTGCAGATTTTACATCTGCTTCAGCTTTAAAAGTTTCTGCTTTTTCCGTTGCTTTTTTCGCTTCTTTAATCAGATTGTCGTGCGCAGTCTTAGCTTCTTGCGCTGTTTTCTCAGCTTGTGCCTGTGCTTGGTTATTTACTACAATCCCTGTGCCACCACCTGCTAATACAAGGGCAACTGCCCCACCTACGATCCATTGTTTCTTTGTAATTTTCATTATTTACTCCTAATTTTTATTAACTATTTGTGTGCTTTATCCAAGGCTCATCCCAACCAGGTAAATAGAAAATCCATTGAAAAAATCGTCGGATAGGGGAGCTTAACCACCAGAAGAGGATCACTCCATATTTTAAAACAAAAATGCTTGCTGTAATCATTAAGATAAATAATTCAAACAAGTAGAAGATGTCACTGATACGCATGTTTTTCTCCTATTATTTTCCATTCTATTTTCTCATAAAGCGTTAGACTTTACAAGGAGTTTAAGGATTTATTAAGCCTTCGATTTTAATGTGTTTTAATCTTCTCGACTTTTGTATGTTCTGAGCGATTATAACTGCTATATGGAAAGGTCATCAGTTTTTGATTCGGATAACGTCTATCCGCAATTAACCGTGTCTTCTTTGGCTTTGATTTAACAGACATCGAAGTTATACTTTTCACTTTGATAAAAGCTTCTTTGAAGCTCAACAATTGGTGCAACTTAAAAGGTTTATTAGTTGTTGCATCCACACCTTTAATGACAAGAATAAGGCCTCGAGTAGTTACTCTACCTATTTCTCCATCAAAAGTTTTTACAATGTAAGTATGGTTATGATCCCGGCTCATTTGAACCAAATCTTGCCACCTTAAGGCGAACGTTGTACTCCTTTGCATCTTTCTTCTCCTCCCGAGTTTTTTTGTTGAGCCTTTCGGCAATGCAGGTTAGAGGAATCGAACCTCAAATTCACCGTAGTACCTGCTAAATAGCTTATTGTTTTTCGTATACTTTCCGTGTAAGCTCTCACATTTTTTACCCGATCACAGGTGTCGTATACAGGTTTCATAATTAGAACCCTTCGCAGAGGTTATGGTCTCGTTCCCTCTCACCCCTTGACAAGTGCGGCTCGCAGCCTTTCTCAATGAGACTATCTGGTCATGGCCAATGCTCCTTGTCTTGTATATGGTGTTTCCCTTCTTCAGGGTTAACCTCTCTAGTTACTTGTCACGCTATTCACTAGAGATTTTATTCAGTTGTCAAAGATCAATAAGCAGATAAGAAGAGTCGAACTTCTATCAAGGCAGGAGTCAATAAGTGTTCTTCGGGAAAAGAAAGTTACTCACCTTGGTTTTTCCATTTAAACTATATCTGCATTATAGGGATAGCCCTAATTAATTATTCAAAGTTCTTTTTATCAATTCTTTTGCATTTTTTAAAAGTATCCCTAAGCACAGCAAGGGCATCCAAACTGGAACCAACGCAATCACAATGAATCGTATCTGTTTGTTCCAATTATCAGTCTCCTTCAACAACCTTTTCAAGTTTATAAACTTGTGTCGGATATTGGGAAGCTTTGGCAAAATTATCTGCTCTTTCTTTAGAATCAAATTGATATTTTCGTATCTCATCATTTTTAGATTTTCTATTTTTTCTTATCTGCATAACTTCATATACCATTGTGTTACCTTCTTATTAAAAATTTTCACGAGAAAACACAAAAAAAGGAAATTTTCGTGCAAAAAACCTGCCGCAAATTCCCTTTTTATGATATAATAACAGTATCTTACATTGCTTCTTATATCATTTTTAAGGTGCTTCAAGGCACATTGTGTTATTCATCAATTTTGAGGGCTCAACTTCACTATTGTTTTTAACAATCAATAAAGATGATTATTAAGAGACAGATACCTGGGTTTCCTCAGACATTCGTCGAGTGTGAACTGAGGTGTTTTTTTATATATTTTTTGGGTTTAAGTTTCAATTTTTCCCTATGAATATATGGTACCAGTTTAAACTAGTACTGTCAAGTAAAAAATAATATTTTTTGAGGGTAAATATATGAAATTTTCTGAAAGACTGAAGAAAGCTAGAAAAAATAAAGGGTATACCCAAGAGCAGTTAGCTAAAATTATAGGAGTTTCTAAACAGGCTTATCGTTTGTATGAACAAAATGGTACAACTCCTCGTGAAAAAGTACTGGAAAAAATTTGTGAGACTTTAGAAGTTGATTCTGATTATTTGTTTAATACCGAGATTTTACCTTTTTATCAAAAGCTTTCTGAACCCCGCCAAAGCGAAACTATAAATTTTGCTAAAGAAAAACTAATTGAACAAGAAAAAGAAAATAACGTTATTCCTCTTCATCGATTGTTAGTTCCCTATGAAGTAGAAGAAGAACAAGCTTTATCTGCAGGATTGGGAGAAGGTTATACGGATTATTCCAATAAAGAAATACTTTATTGGGATAAAGAAGTTTCTTATGATCGAGCTATTCGTATTAAAGGCGAATCTATGGAACCTGATTTTCATTATGGAGAGGTTGCTTTAATAAAATATCAAGAGTGTATTGATTATCCAGGACAAGTGTGTGCTGTTGATGATACTGAAAGAGGAAAAGCATATATTAAATGTGTTACTTCTCTTGAAGAAGGGCTCTTATTACAATCAATAAATGATTTAGAAGATAAAGAAGGTAATAGATTATTCCCTGATATTTTTATTCCTTTTGAAGATAATCCTCGAATAATTGGAGTTGTAAAAGAACATTTCTTACCAATAGAAATTTAAAATAAAAAAATAAAGGAGCCTTAGCTCCTTTTTTATATTTATTTATCTTATATATTTTAAACTTTTAAACTTTTGTGTGCAGATAAACTGAGCAATAATCAATAGTTACAGGTTTATATAGCAACAAAAAACTGTGTATATAGCAACAAAAAACTGTGTATATAGCAACAAAAAACTGTGTATATAGCAATAAAATAATTGACGGTGTTGCTATATTGTGTTATCCTAATTTCTAAGGAATAATACAATGAACAATAAAAAAAATGTGAGTACGATTGAAAAAAGAAAAGTAGTGGAACATAATGATTTAATTAGTTCTGTTGCTAAAATGGACAAGACTTCATTAAAAATTTTCGAAATGGCAGTCTCTTGTATTGATACAGAAAACCCACCAAAAGATAATTTAGTCTATTTATCAAAAAAGGAATTATTTAAATTCTTCGATGTTCAAGATTCAGATAAACATAGTCGCTTTAAAAAAGCTATTGTAAACTTACATAGACAGTCAATTTTTCAGATTAAAGAATTAAATGACAAGAAGAACAAATATGAATATAGGGTAATTAGTCCACTAGAAGAGACAAAATGGAATGATTATAGCGATATAGTGAATATCACTTTTACTAAGGCAATAATGCCTTATCTAATTGACTTAAAAAAGAATTTTACTCAGTATGCGTTATCAGATATTATGGGATTGAACAGTAAATATTCAATAATACTTTATAAGTGGTTATGTATGTATTATAACCAGTATGAGCACTATAATGAAAAAGGCGGTCGAAGAGAGTCACAAATTGAAGAGTATAGGAATCCATCAATTTCTGTTCAAAAACTAAGAGAATTGACTGATACTGTTACAGAATATTCACGTTTCCAAAGTTTAGAGACGAGAGTTATAAAAAATCCTATTTTTGAGATTAATGAACATACACATTTTAATATCTCTTATGAAAAACACAAAAAAGGTAAAGCCATTGATACTATCCAATTTCATATTGAAAAGAAAAAGACTGCATTGGATATTAATGGTGATTATAAAAAAGAGCAAAATGATCCGACTTATATTCAGAGTAAAGAACAAAATCAACAACTAATAATGTTAAATTCAGCTAAGGCAATGCAAAGTGAATACACAAAAATATTATTAGAAAATAATCTTCTTTTCCCTCAGGACTTTATGGAAGTATCAATAATGGCTGAATTACAAATGTCAGTATATCCTCTATATGATGAATTGAAAAATCAACGAGGAATTCTGGCAATAAAAAAACACCTATCATACGTTTCTGAAAAGCAAGAGGCTTATTCAAAAAGAAATATAGCAAAATATCTTAAAAAGGCTATAATTCAGTATTTAGAGACTTTATAAAAGCTATAGATTAGTCTATAGCTTTTTGTTTATAACAAATACATATAAGTGTAAATATAAATCATACGTATAGTTGTTGCTTGACAATGCTACTTATACAATGTATAATATTTATATATAACAAATATACGTATACATATTACATGTATTTATAAGGAGAAATTATGGAGATAGTATCATTTTCAGCAATCAAAGGCGGTGTTGGTAAAACTACTTTAGCATTTAACTTTGGCGAATGGTTAGCTAATACTGGAAAAAAAGTCCTTTTCATTGATTTAGACCATCAATGCAATTTATCTCAAATTTATGATATCTATGATAATGAGGGAACAGTAGGAAATATATTTAAAGACCTGGGTAAGGTGAAAATTCATTCAGTGTCAGAGAACGTTTCTCTCATTGCAGGAGATATGCGCTTAGATGATATTGAAAGAGATATTGAGAATAAAACGAACAAAAACATGTTACTATACTTATGGCTTTCAGATAATTATGAACGCTTAAATTTAGAACAGTTTGATTATATCATTCTTGATACTCACCCAGATTTTTCTACTGCTACAAAAAATGCTTTAATAATTAGTAATTCAATTATCAGCCCTCTAACTCCAAGTGAGCATGGATATAATGCAAAATTTAATTTGGAAGAAAGAATCAAAGATTTGAAAGACGAAGCAATTGACTATTCGACAAGAGAATCATACTTTACTGCAAATTTATATTATGTTGCTAATATGGTTAAGCACAATACAAAATCTTCTAGGGAACTCTTGGAAGCAATTAAAGATGAAAATAATATTTTAGCTATTATACCGGAAAAAGAAATTTTTAATAGAACTACTTTGGATAAGAAATCAGTTTCTGCATTTGAGTCGGATCATAAAATTTACACGAAGCATAAAAAATTCTTTGATGAAATATCGGATAGCTTTAATAAAATTTCAACAACAATATAGAGACAATATATTTATTGTTCATGAATAATAAATATACATATAAATACACATTATAATTCATAAATGACATACAAAGTGTGTTTATATTTGATGCTTACGATTATAATTATAGAATATATTAGTTAAATAAAGGAGATATAATGGCTTTTGATCCAAAAAATAAAAAAATACAACAAGCACTACGTGAACCAGAAAATAAAAAAGTGAATGAAAGTGAGGAGAAAGTTTCACTTCCTAGTTATAAAGAAAAAGAAGAAAAAACTCAAAATTATACATTCAGTTTACAGCCGAGTGTAAGAAAAAAACTCACTGCAATTTCTAAAGAACAAGGTTTTCCATCAGCATCAAGCTTTATTAATGAATTGATTAAAGGGCTATAATTTAAATTAGTATAAGGCAAAGAAGGAGATTTTAAATCTCTTTTTTTTATTATACAGATAAAGATATATGATATTTTAATCAATAAAATAATATTGATATATTCAATATCATTTCTTGTAAAATATATAAAATAGAGCTATAATATTGATATAATCAATAAAAGGATTTGAGTGGAGGAAATCTGCAATGGATAATAAATGTTTGAGTGATAAGCAATTTCAGAATGCAAAAGGACTAATAATTTTGCTTTTAAAACTTATCGAGAAAGAATCGAAGGGCTATTACAGATTTCAAAAAGCAGACAGCACTGGCTTATTCTATACTACAGGTAGAGGAAAAGTAAATTTTCGAATATCATCGAGTGAACGTACAGTAATCGACCAAATAACTCCGATTATTAGAGATATATCAATTGCGCAATTTATACTTGATATAGACCTCTTTTATAGAATGCAAAAAGTGATGCCAAGAAAGGGAATTCCATTAACTTCAAGAACTCATGAAGCAATGATGAAATTTCTAGAAGTACACCCCATCTTCAAAGACCAGTTTAATCAAAAGGTAAAAATGATGATTGATGACGGTGAAGAGTTAATGAAGATGTTTTACGAAGATACTGAAGTAACTTATAAATAGAACAATAATATTAAAAGACAGATAGGAGGAATCGCTATTAAATTTGCAGTTAAAAATGAAGAAGGACAATATTTAAACTTTAAACAAGATATTAATAGAGAGGAAGATCTGTCAGTTCCAGTTTGGAGTCGCAGCGTAGCCATGACTTGGAGTGAAGAAGTCGCAAGTTACTTAGCTGAACTCTATGATGGTGAAATTATACAGATGTAGAGTAAACAAAGATGAGGATTGATTATGATAAAGAGCCACGCAGGGCTATCTTCTTTGAGGACGTCAAATCAAACTATGCATCCATTGAATGTGTTCAAAGGAAGTTACACCCCTTAACAACTTCTTTATGTGTCATGAGCAGGTCAGACAATTCATACGGTCTTATCCTGGCATCAAGCCCCAAATTTAAAGAAGTATTCGGTAAATCAAATGTGAGTCGAGCACGTGATTTGCCTTTTTTAATTGAGTCAAGAAAGTTTAACTATCAAAAGTGGTATGAAAAGCATACAGATATTCATGGACAACGTACAGAGCCAACGCTTGAATATGTTGCTTTTATAGAGAGTTGGGCAAAACGTACGCACATTGTTCCCCCTCAAATGGCCTTGTACATTGAAGAAAATATACGTATGCAAAAGATACTGTCAGGCTATACTTCCTTTGAAGAAATTCACTCCTACTCCATTGACGAATCCTTTATGGATGTCACAGAGTCCTTAAATCTTTTCTACCCAGATATAAAAGATAAGTATGTACAAATGGATAGACTGGCACAAAAGCTGCAGAGGGAAGTTCTTGCACGTACTGGTTTATATATAACGGTAGGAATGGGAGATAATCCGCTACTGGCTAAGATTGCAATGGATAATTACGCTAAACACAACAAAAACATGAGAGCCCTTATCCGTTATGAAGATGTCCCTGATAAGATATGGACAATCCCAAAGATGACTGACTTTTGGGGAATAGGCAAAGCCACAGAGCGGACATTAAATAAGCTTGGTATTTATTCGATAAAAGACCTGGCACATGCCAACCCTCAACTTATCAAAAGGAAAATGGGAGTGGTTGGGCTTCAGCAATTCTTTCATGCCAACGGCATCGACGAAACCAATGTACGTGACCGACATATAAAAAAATCTGAGAGTTACAGCAACAGTCAGATTTTACCAAGGGATTATGAAAGAAGAGAAGAGATCGTGCTTGTGATAAAGGAAATGGCAGAACACTTAGCCATTCGATTACGTAAAGGAAAGAAGTTGGCAGGAGGGCTTTCATTATGGGTCAGACACTCTTATCAAAGCAATGCGCCATCGATTAAAGTGTCCTGTAAAATAGACCCTACACAGAGCACGTTAGTGATTCAAAATGAAGCCTTAAGAATGTTCTCTTCAAAGTACCAGGGTGGACCGGTACGAGAAATTGGGATAGGGGGCTTTCACTTATCAGACGAGAATATAAAGCAACTGACACTCTTTGAAACCATGCTTGAAGATGATAAGCAAGTGAACAAACAAGAAGCGCTGCAGCGAGCTGTAGATGAAATCAGAGAGAAGTTTGACTTCACAGCCATACAAAAAGCAAGTGCATTAGCTTCAGGTTCAAGAGTATTAGAGAGACATAAAATGATAGGCGGACACGCTGCAGCAGGAGGTGAGAGTATATGACAGTAGACCGTTCATACAGTGAATATGAAGCCATCAGAACTTATCATGACCGAGGGATGATGAAGTGGGGCGCTTTTGCGACAGGTGAATTATCTGAAGCACAGAAGAAGTTTATAGAGGAGCAGGAGGAAGAAGAGAATGGTAACGATAATCACAAAGAATAGCAGTACATCTTGTCGGAGTGCGAGACGGTGGCTAGATAATCATGACATTAATTATGAAGAAATCAATATCAGCCGTCAACCTTTCAACCTCACTCGTGACATTTTGATCCAAATATTGAGCCTAGAAGAAGAGGGGCTGTCAGCATTATATGGTCGTAAGAAAAAGACAGACCCTAAATATCAGTGGCTTGTAAATAGTCTCGAAGAATTGTCTTTAGAGTCTGCACTGTCCTTTTTACAAAATCACCTAGAATTACTGTGTACACCTATTATTTTTGATGAGAAAAGAGTGCAGTTAGGCTATGATAGTGAGAATATTAGGAAGTTTATCTCAAAAGAAAAAAGAAGAGTCGATGCAAGGACAAAAATATCTCACTTAAGAGAAACGGAACTCCTGGCAGGGTAAGCTTCTATAACATACTAATATTGACTGCAAGCCTTATATTTTCTATGTTATAATAGAACTCTGTTCTTTAGGTAAATCTCAACATTTGTTGGGATTTTTTTGATATACTTCAAGTACACAATTCGATTTTCATCTCCTTAGTTTGGAGAAGTTTTTTAGTATTTTTGTGAAATTTGACACGAAATTTTTTAAATATTATAATATTAATAGATTGGGGATATATAATGAATATAACAGTTAAAAAAGAAAAAACTATTGATATGGATAAAATTAATTCCAGAATTAACCTTACATTAAATGGTACTCAAGAGTCACTTGAATTTATTAATCTAATATTGCCTTTTATTAAAGAGCGTATGCCATTGAGAATTAATGTTCAGAAGAAAGCTAACGGAGCTGCAGATGTTTTAATTGAAACAGAAATTGATCCAAATAAGGATTATGGGCACAAAATTTTTATCAAAGATGGTTTTAGTATCGGTTATAATGGTGAGGGAGCAAGAGGCCTTTTAAATCTATTTAAAATGTTAGGTGCTGATAATTCTGAACTAGAGTCCTTGGTACTTGAAAATAATGAGCAATTTAGAAATAAGAGATTAGTAGTTGAGATAGAAGAATAAATACAAAAAGACACCAGAACAGATGGTGCTTTTTATTTTCGTGACTTATCAAAGTAGTAGAAGATGTAAAAATGTGTAACTTAAAAATAACACAAATGTAAAAATAAAACAAAACACAATATATCGTTAAATATGTTGGTATAAAGTCTACATATTGTGTTTTGAATATATTTTAACAGAATTAATGATTTTCACGTTAAAATGACCTCTTTACATTACTTAGGCGTCTTGCTATAATAATCTTACCCGAACTCTTACATTTCCCTGGAGCTATAAGTCTCCAAAGATGCAGAGTCTTTTTTTGTATATAAGGTCTAAAATTAATGGTAGAAACTAGAACAGAAGAAAAACCGTATACTTATTATTGCCTTGAGCCAGATATGAATAAAAACATGAAACAGTTTTTGAACTTTGAAAAAATTAAAGAAGAACTGGGCAAGCCAAGTATATATAATAACGCAATTGTTAAAATAAAAAATGAAGATGAACAAGAAGTAAAAAATTTTCTAGTAAATCACAATTATTATTCATTTTCTATCTATAAAAAACAACTTCCCATTAGGGAAAATAGTATTTTTGATTTTAAAGACTGCCTAGAAATATATGAGTTTGATTCCATTTTAAGGAATAATTTGCAAAAATTCACAGGGGATATAGAAAACTTGGTAAAGGCAAGTTTGATAAACTCTTTATGTTCTCATTATGAAGGAGAGCTACAAGTCGGTGAGTGCTATTTAGATTTTAGTATATACAGTAATTCAGAAAATGCTCAAGAAATGATTAAAACATTTGGTAAAAGAACATATTCTAGTGCTCAATCACTTCCGATTAAACATCATATTAAGAATAAGGAAGGGTATTTACCATTATGGGTTATTGTTCCTGAACTGACCTTCGGAGAAACAACGCACTTTATTTCTCTGCTACATGAAGAATATCGAAAAAAATGGATACATGACTTATTTTTAACAAAAGAATATTATGCAAAAGAAGTTGCTCTTTATCCGCATATTAGGTTCTGTTGCAAAGTTTTAAATAAAGAATAAAATCCCTTACGGTATCTATGATTTAAGCTGGGATTCCCAATAATACCTTGATTTCAGTACAGACCGAAAACCCGAAGAGAGTGCCTTCTTTTCGGGTTTTCTTATATAATCCTCGGATGGCTTCCATACCTTTAATCGTGGTAGAGGCAGTGCGTAAACTTCGATAGAATTTATTGCGTCTCTTTACTGGACGATGGTCTTGTTCAATCAAATTATTCAGGTATTTAATGGTACGATGTTCTGTCCCTTGATAAAAGCCGTATTCTTTTAGTTTCTTAAAGGCACTTGTAATAGAGGGGGCTTTATCTGTGACTACAACCTTCGGTTCATCAAACTGCTTCACTAACCGCTTAAGAAAAGCATAGGCTGCTTGTGTGTCCCGTTTTTTACGTAACCAAATATCCAAGGTTAAACCATCTGCATCGATGGCTCGATACAAATAATGCCATTTTCCTTTAATTTTGATGTACGTTTCATCCATTTTCCATGAATAAAAGGATTTTTTATTTTTCTTTTTCCAAATTTGATAGAGTAGTTTGCCATATTCTTGCACCCAACGATAAATCGTCGTATGAGAAACGTTAATGCCACGATCATATAAGATTTCTTGAACTTCACGATAGCTAAGGTTATAACGAAGATAGTAGCCCACGGCTACAATAATCACATCCTGCTGAAATTGCTTTCCTTTAAAATGATTCATCGTCATTCCTCCTGCTATCTTTTTCTATTATTCTACCTTATTTGATAGTAGATTTAAAACTTTGCAACAGAACCCTTAACTATATTCGTGAAGGGGATATTGTTATTGTTACTGAATTAGATCGATTAGGACGAAATAATAAAGAATTAACAGAATTGATGAATCAAATTCAAATTAAGGGGGCAACCCTGGAAGTCTTAAATTTACCCTCAATGAATGGTATTGAAGATGAAAATTTAAGGCGTTTGATTAATAGCCTTGTCATTGAATTGTACAAGTATCAAGCAGAATCAGAACGAAAAAAAATTAAGGAACGTCAGGCACAAGGAATCGAAATTGCTAAGAAAAAAGGCAAATTCAAAGGTCGTCAGCATAAATTTAAAGAAAATGATCCACGTTTAAAGCATGCTTTCGATTTGTTTTTGAATGGTTTATCCGATAAAGAAGTTGAAGAACAAACTGGAATCAATCGCCGAACGTTTAGAAGGTATCGAGCAAGATATAACGTGACAGTCGATCAAAGAAAAAACAATGAAAAGAGGGATAGTTAATGAGTACGGTTATTTTAGCTGAAAAACCAAGCCAGGCATTAGCCTACGCAAGTGCTTTAAAACAAAGCACCAAAAAAGACGGTTATTTTGAGATCAAAGACCCACTATTTACAGATGAAACGTTTATCACCTTTGGTTTTGGGCATTTAGTGGAATTAGCAGAACCAGGTCATTATGACGAAAAGTGGCAAAATTGGAAACTTGAATCTTTGCCGATTTTTCCTGATCGATACGATTTTGAAGTTGCAAAAGATAAGGGAAAGCAGTTTAAAATTGTTGCAGAACTTCTCAAAAAGGCAAATACAATTATTGTTGCAACAGATAGCGACAGAGAAGGTGAAAATATCGCCTGGTCGATTATCCATAAAGCAAATGCCTTTTCAAAAGATAAAACATTTAAAAGACTATGGATCAATAGCTTAGAAAAAGATGTAATCCGAAGCGGTTTTCAAAATTTGCAACCTGGAATGAATTACTATCCCTTTTATCAAGAAGCGCAAACACGCCAAATTGCCGATTGGTTGATCGGCATGAACGCAAGCCCTTTGTATACGTTAAATTTACAACAGAAGGGCGTACAAGGTACATTTTCACTAGGACGTGTTCAAACGCCCACCTTATACCTTATTTTTCAGCGCCAGGAAGCCATAGAGAATTTTAAAAAAGAACCTTTTTTCGAGGTGGAAGCTAGTATAAAAGTAAACCAAGGGTCGTTTAAGGGCGTTCTAAGCCCCACACAGCGTTTTAAAACCCAAGAGGAGCTTTTAGCTTTTGTTTCTTCTAAACAAGCTAAAATAGGCAATCAAGAGGGGATAATTGCTGATGTTCAAACCAAAGAGAAGAAAACGAATAGTCCGAGTTTGTTTTCTTTAAGTAGTTTGCAATCAAAAGTCAATCAGCTTTATAAAGCGACAGCGAGCCAAACTTTAAAAGCTATGCAAGGACTGTATGAAGCAAAATTATTGAGTTATCCAAGAACAGATACACCATTTATTACAGAGAACGAATTTGCTTATTTAAAAGCGAATTTTGGCAAATATAGCGGTTTTTTAGGACTTGATCTTGAAATGGTTCAAACAGAGCCTAGAAAGCGTTATGTGGACGGTAGTAAGGTACAGGAACACCACGCCATTATCCCAACAAAACAAGTACCTAACGAATCTGTATTAGCGAAAATGGACGATTTACAACGAAAAATATATGCTTTAGTCGTTAAAACGACCGTTGCCATGTTTTTACCTGATTACTTGTATGAAGAAACCAAGATACAAACGAAAGTAGCTGATTTGCTGTTTCAATCGATCGGAAAGACACCAAAGCAAGAAGGGTGGAAAATTCTTTTCAAACAACAAACCAAAGAAGAAAAAGAGGACGTTCAAACGTTACCACTCGTTATCATTGGCGAACGTGCCGAAGTTGGTGTTAAGAGTGTTGAAAAAGAAACGCAACCGCCAAAAGCTTTTACAGAGGGTACATTATTAACTGCTATGAAAACGGCGAATAAAACGGTTGATGATGAAGAAGCAATCAAGATTTTACAAGAAGTTGAGGGGATTGGAACAGAAGCGACAAGAGCAAGTATTATTGAAGCGTTAAAACAAAAAGAATATATCCAAGTGATTAAGAATAAGCTTGTTGTAACTGAAAAAGGAAAATTATTGTGCCAGGCAGTTGAAAGTCAGCACCTTTTAACGAGTGCTGAAATGACGGCTAAATGGGAAACGTATTTAAAAAAAATCGGTAAAAGAGAAGGCAATCAAGAGAACTTTATTACGAATATCAAAAAATTCATTGTTCATTTACTGGAAGCTGTACCTAACGATATAGAAAAACTAAATTTTTCTGATTACCAGGAACAGAAAGAAAAAGAAGCAGAAAAAAGTATTGTAGGAAAATGTCCTAAGTGTGGCAACAATATTGTATTAAAAAAATCGTTTTATGGTTGTTCAAATTATCCTGAATGTAAGTTTACTTTAGCTGAACATTTTAGAAAGAAAAAACTAACCAAAACGAATGTAAAAGAATTACTGGAGGGAAAAGAAACCCTGGTAAAAGGAATCAAAAACAAAGAGAAAAAGCCCTACAATGCCGTTGTAAAAATTGGGGAAAAGGGATATATTGATTTTATCTCTTTTTCAAAATAAACATAAAAGCCCTTTAAAGAGGGCTTTTATATATTAATCACAAATCACTTATCACAAATCACAAGTGATTTGTGATTGTTGATGATAAAATAAGAATAAGAAGAAATAGAAAGAAGTGAGTGATTGTGGGAAATTTAGGCGCACAAAAAGAAAAACGAAATGATACACCAATCAGTGCAAAAAAAGATATAATGGGAGATAAGACGGTTCGTGTTCGTGCTGACTTGCACCATATCATAAAAATCGAAACAGCAAAGAATGGCGGAAACGTAAAAGAAGTTATGGAAATAAGACTTAGAAGCAAACTTAAGAGTGTGTTGATAGTGCAGTATCTTAAAATTTTGTGTATAATAGGAATTGAAGTTAAATTAGATGCTAAAAATTTGTAATTAAGAAGGAGGGATTCGTCATGTTGGTATTCCAAATGCGTAATGTAGATAAAACATCTACTGTTTTGAAACAGACTAAAAACAGTGATTACGTAGATAAATAAATACGTTAGATTAATTCCTACCAGTGACTAATCTTATGACTTTTTAAACAGATAACTAAAATTACAAACAAATCGTTTAACTTCTGTATTTATTTATAGATGTAATCACTTCAGGAGTGATTACATGAACAAAAATATAAAATATTCTCAAAACTTTTTAACGAGTGAAAAAGTACTCAACCAAATAATAAAACAATTGAATTTAAAAGAAACCGATACCGTTTACGAAATTGGAACAGGTAAAGGGCATTTAACGACGAAACTGGCTAAAATAAGTAAACAGGTAACGTCTATTGAATTAGACAGTCATCTATTCAACTTATCGTCAGAAAAATTAAAACTGAACATTCGTGTCACTTTAATTCACCAAGATATTCTACAGTTTCAATTCCCTAACAAACAGAGGTATAAAATTGTTGGGAATATTCCTTACCATTTAAGCACACAAATTATTAAAAAAGTGGTTTTTGAAAGCCATGCGTCTGACATCTATCTGATTGTTGAAGAAGGATTCTACAAGCGTACCTTGGATATTCACCGAACACTAGGGTTGCTCTTGCACACTCAAGTCTCGATTCAGCAATTGCTTAAGCTGCCAGCGGAATGCTTTCATCCTAAACCAAAAGTAAACAGTGTCTTAATAAAACTTACCCGCCATACCACAGATGTTCCAGATAAATATTGGAAGCTATATACGTACTTTGTTTCAAAATGGGTCAATCGAGAATATCGTCAACTGTTTACTAAAAATCAGTTTCATCAAGCAATGAAACACGCCAAAGTAAACAATTTAAGTACCGTTACTTATGAGCAAGTATTGTCTATTTTTAATAGTTATCTATTATTTAACGGGAGGAAATAATTCTATGAGTCGCTTTTTTAAATTTGGAAAGTTACACGTTACTAAAGGGAATGGAGATAAATTATTAGATATACTACTGACAGCTTCCAAGAAGCTAAAGAGGTCCCTAGCGCCTACGGGGAATTTGTATCGATAAGGGGTACAAATTCCCACTAAGCGCTCGGGACCCCTTGTAGGAAAATGTCCTAAGTGTGGCAACAATATTGTATTAAAAAAATCGTTTTATGGTTGTTCAAATTATCCTGAATGTAAGTTTACTTTAGCTGAACATTTTAGAAAGAAAAAACTAACCAAAACGAATGTAAAAGAATTACTGGAGGGAAAAGAAACCCTGGTAAAAGGAATCAAAAACAAAGAGAAAAAGCCCTACAATGCCGTTGTAAAAATTGGGGAAAAGGGATATATTGATTTTATCTCTTTTTCAAAATAAATATAAAAGCCCTTTAAAGAGGGCTTTTATATATTAATCACAAATCACTTATCACAAATCACAAGTGATTAATCACAAATCACTTGTGATTTGTGATTCTTAATGATACAATATTACTATACAAAAAAAGAATGGGGCGTAGTTATGGAGAAGGAAAAACTAAAAATACTTGAAGAATTAAGACGTATTTTAAACAATAAAAATGAAGCAATTATTATCTTGAATAATTACTTTAAAGGTGGTGTTGGAAAGTCCAAATTATCGACTATGTTTGCTTACTTGACAGACAAATTGAATTTAAAAGTTTTAATGATCGATAAGGACTTACAGGCAACATTGACAAAAGACTTAGCAAAAACTTTTGAGGTAGAATTGCCACGTGTCAATTTTTATGAAGGCTTGAAAAATGGAAACTTGGCTTCTTCTATTGTTCATTTGACTGATAATTTAGACTTGATCCCTGGCACGTTTGATTTGATGTTACTGCCAAAATTAACTCGCTCATGGACTTTTGAAAATGAAAGTAGATTGCTTGCTACTCTTTTAGCACCTTTAAAAAGTGACTATGATCTCATTATTATTGATACTGTACCAACGCCAAGCGTTTATACAAATAATGCAATCGTGGCGAGTGATTACGTTATGATCCCTTTACAAGCAGAAGAAGAAAGTACAAACAACATTCAAAACTATATTTCCTATTTGATTGATTTACAAGAACAATTTAACCCTGGACTAGATATGATCGGTTTTGTTCCTTATTTAGTTGATACGGACAGCGCAACGATAAAATCAAACCTGGAAGAACTGTACAAGCAACATAAAGAAGATAACTTGGTTTTCCAAAATATTATCAAGCGAAGTAATAAAGTAAGTACCTGGTCTAAAAATGGAATTACAGAACACAAAGGCTATGACAAAAAAGTTTTATCCATGTATGAGAACGTATTTTTTGAAATGCTTGAGCGAATTATTCAATTAGAAAACGAAAAAGAATAGAATCACAAATCACAAGTGATTAATCACAAATCACTTGTGATTTGTGATTGTTGATGATAAAATAAGAATAAGAAGAAATAGAAAGAAGTGAGTGATTGTGGGAAATTTAGGCGCACAAAAAGCAAAACGAAATGATACACCAATCAGTGCAAAAAAAGATATAATGGGAGATAAGACGGTTCGTGTTCGTGCTGACTTACACCATATTATAAAAATTGAAACAGCAAAAAATGGCGGAAACGTAAAAGAAGTTATGGATCAAGCCTTAGAAGAATATATACGGAAATATTTACCTGATAAACTTTAAAAAGGAGTGAAAATGAAATGGCAGTTACGTATGAAAAAACATTTGAAATAGAGATCATTAACGAATTATCGGCAAGCGTTTATAATCGAGTATTAAACTATGTTTTGAACCATGAACTAGATACTAAAAATACTCGTTTACTAGAAGTGAATCTTTTAAATCAATTAGAAGTGGCACAAGAAGTTGATTTATTTCAACAACCATTTGAAGAATTACAAGCTATTCATGAGTATTGGCGGTCAATGAATCAATATTCAAAACAAATTTTGACAAAAGAGAAAGTGGCTTAACATGGCGAATATTACTGACTTCACCGAAAAGCAATTTGAAGATCGTTTAGAAAAGAATGTTGAACGACTAACTAAAAATAGACTAGCGGTTGAATCGCCAACCGCTTTTTTACTTGGTGGGCAACCAGGATCAGGTAAAACTAGTTTGCGATCGGCAATTTCCGAAGAGACACAAGGAAATGTTGTTATCATTGATAATGATACGTTCAAACAACAGCACCCTAATTTTGATGAACTAGTGAAACTTTATGAAAAAGACGTAGTAAAATACGTTACCCCTTATTCTAATCGCATGACAGAAGCGATCATAAGCCGTTTGAGAGATAAAGGGTATAATTTAGTGATTGAAGGTACAGGACGAACAACAGACGTTCCTATTCAAACCGCAACAATGCTTCAAGCCAAAGATTATGAAACAAAAATGTATGTCATGGCAGTACCTAAAATCAACTCATATTTAGGAACAATTGAACGGTATGAAACTATGTATGCAGATGATCCAATGACAGCCAGGGCAACACCAAAACAAGCGCATGATATTGTTGTCAAAAACTTACCGACCAATTTAGAAACCCTTCATAAAACGGGCTTATTTAGCGATATAAGGCTTTACAATAGAGAAGGAGTGAAACTCTATTCAAGCTTAGAAACGCCTTCCATTAGTCCGAAAGAGACCTTAGAAAGAGAATTAAATCGTAAAGTATCAGGGAAAGAAATTCAACCGACTTTGGAGAGAATAGAGCAAAAAATGGTTCAAAATCAACACCAAGAAACCCCTGAATTTAAAGCAATTCAACAAAAAATGGAAAGCTTGCAGCCACCTACACCACCAATACCCAAAACACCTAAACTTCCAGGGATTTAAACCTTAAAAAAGTAAAAGAGTAGTTACCAAAAAACGGTAACTACTCTTTTTTTATAAAAACATTTCCTCATTTTTTAAAAGCTGATCGAGAAATAAAGCACACAACTGTATTCTTTCTTTTTTCAGTTGGTACATTTTGCAGTCTGTAACGTGCCATTTACTGTTTGTTACCTTAACATATCCAGTCGAAAACACAAGGGTATATAAACGAGCAAGCTCGCCCTTGTGTTTTCTTTGTGTCTATGTTGCGTTCTCGTCACAGCAAACGACACGAACACACTGGCGAAAATGAACCAACAAAACGAAAAAAGAAAGGAGCGTACACTGTAATTTATTTCTAGCTTTTAAAACATGAGGAAAACAGCTTCACTTCCTCAAACGCCTAACAAAAATGGTTGTCAAAAAACTAAAAATCAAAAAAAGAAAAGAGGAAAAGAAAATGGAAAAAACAAAAAAATTACAATTAGAAGATTTTACAGAAAATGGGTTTTATGGAACACAAGAACAGCAATATCTAAAAGCTCAAGTAAGAGAAGAGCTAAAAGAGCAAGGCTTTATCATAGATAGCAGTTTTGAGGGCGATTTTAAAACATGGATAGGTGTATACGCAAGACCAAAAGATAAACCGACCTACTTAGACCCTCAAAACGATAAAGAAGCAGAAGAACAAGAGCAATATTCTATTAACGGCTTTAAACAAGATTTTAGCGAATGGTTTGAGTGGGAAATAAAAAATTTGAAAATTAAAGAAATGTAAAAAAAAAGCCTAGCAAAAAAAGTAAGTAGTTCAGTTTTGGAGTACAAAATGACAAAATGTACTTCAAAATGGACTACTTTTTTCATTTTAACTTACATACCAAATTACATACAAAATGATTTATAAAATGCAATTGAAAATGATAATTGAATGAAAATTTGTGATTTTGTGGTATTATGATAATATAACTTATAGAAAAAATTGCTTATTCAACTAACGGGCAGGATAATGAGAAAAGGTTTTTTGATAGAAATAAGAAATTAGATGGTAAATTAGTTAAAAAGGCTGTGTTATAAATGAAAGTTTCTTTGATTGCTGCGATGGATAAGAATAGAGTGATTGGCAAAGAGAATGACATTCCTTGGAGGATTCCCAAGGACTGGGAATATGTTAAAAATACTACAAAGGGACATCCGATAATATTAGGTAGGAAGAACCTTGAATCAATCGGAAGAGCCTTACCTGACAGAAGAAATATTATTCTGACGAGAGATAAGGGGTTTACCTTTAATGGTTGTGAAATTGTTCATTCAATAGAAGATGTTTTTGAGTTATGTAAAAACGAAGAAGAAATTTTTATTTTCGGAGGAGAACAGATTTATAATTTGTTTTTCCCTTATGTTGAGAAAATGTACATCACAAAAATACATCATGAATTCGAAGGAGATACTTTTTTTCCAGAAGTGAATTATGAGGAATGGAATGAGGTATTTGCCCAAAAAGGGATAAAGAATGATAAAAATCCGTATAACTACTATTTTCATGTATATGAAAGAAAAAACTTATTGAGTTAACGGGTGCGTTAATTGAAGAAGAACAGTAAAGATAAAGCACAAGAGCTTGGGATTACTCCAAGCTCTTTTTGTCATTTGAAATAAATTATATCTTTCCAATCAAATTGTTTATCTGTAATCCCTAATCTTTGAGCAGGTGTCAAAACCTTTTTATCCGCTGATTTAAAAGGGCGACAAAAGTTGTAGTAAGTTCTTAGAATTGTAATCGCAAATTGAGCATACTTCGGATTGAAGTTAGCGTAAATATAGCTCTTCTTATCACCACGAGCTGTTGTTAATGGTCTTTCAAGAGATGATATATAACGTCTTATCTGTTGAATAAAGCTATTGGTCGAATGGTCATTAACATTTAATAGCATCTTTGCGATTTCGTTTGGTTCCAGAGCAGATAAATCCGTTCTACAATCAACTGAATAAAATCCTTTATCCTTAGTGGCTAATGGATGTTTGATAGGGTTATCGGCATATTTGCGATATCTTTCTCCATCTTTACTAATAGCCTCTTCGTGGAATTGATGACTTGTTAGTAATTCAGTTAGATAATGAGATGCCAAAGTCCGTAGAAACTTTGTTTTGAATCCTCTGATATCTCCCCAATCGAGCAGTTCTGCTTTTGCTTGTCCGAATTCTTTTAAGCATTGTTTTCTGCTTTTCGTCTTGTTAACTTGGCAAATAAAATGATGTGCATCGCTCAACCTTAATTCTTTCGTGAATACTCTATAAAAGGCGTTTCTAATAGAGAAGTCATCATCACTAATCATTCGCCATTCGTCGGCATTAACCATTTGTTTAATTAACCAATAGTGAGCAGTTGTAGTATAAGGAGCATCAACATTTAAACCATCGACAAATCTACTCCTATTAGTAATTTTCCCTAATTCGTGAAGATAAGCATTCCTATTTTCGCTATCGTTAGCGGATGGTTCTTGTGGATAATAAGACCAATCGGTTCTGTTGCAAAGTTTTAAATAAAGAATAAAATCCCTTACGGTATCTATGATTTAAGCTGGGATTCCCAATAATACCTTGATTTCAGTACAGACCGAAAACCCGAAGAGAGTGCCTTCTTTTCGGGTTTTCTTATATAATCCTCGGATGGCTTCCATGCCTTTAATCGTGGTAGAGGCAGTGCGTAAACTTCGATAGAATTTATTGCGTCTCTTTACTGGACGATGGTCTTGTTCAATCAAATTATTCAGGTATTTAATGGTACGATGTTCTGTCCCTTGATAAAAGCCGTATTCTTTTAGTTTCTTAAAGGCACTTGTAATAGAGGGGGCTTTATCTGTGACTACAACCTTCGGTTCATCAAACTGCTTCACTAACCGCTTAAGAAAAGCATAGGCTGCTTGTGTGTCCCGTTTTTTACGTAACCAAATATCCAAGGTTAAACCATCTGCATCGATGGCTCGATACAAATAATGCCATTTTCCTTTAATTTTGATGTACGTTTCATCCATTTTCCATGAATAAAAGGATTTTTTATTTTTCTTTTTCCAAATTTGATAGAGTAGTTTGCCATATTCTTGCACCCAACGATAAATCGTCGTATGAGAAACGTTAATGCCACGATCATATAAGATTTCTTGAACTTCACGATAGCTAAGGTTATAACGAAGATAGTAGCCCACGGCTACAATAATCACATCCTGCTGAAATTGCTTTCCTTTAAAATGATTCATCGTCATTCCTCCTGCTATCTTTTTCTATTATTCTACCTTATTTGATAGTAGATTTAAAACTTTGCAACAGAACCGTCTAGTGTGTTATACTTTACATGGAAGTTGTACCGAAATATTGTGTTGTGAAGTCTATATAATTTTAAAATTATGAAGTCTATATACGTGCGTAAAGATATTTAAAGAGATTAAAAATAATAAAAATAAAAATTGAATTAAAAAGAGATATGGTTGATTATTGGAACGATTGTTTTAATGATTTACATATATTACAACCAGATTGGAAAACTATCGAACGTACTTCTGATAGAGCAATGGTTTTTATGTTGTTGAATGATGAAGAAGAATGGGGAAAATTAGAAAGACGTACTAAGAATAAATATAAAAAATTAATTAAAGAAATATCTCTAATTGATTTAACTGATTTAATGAAATCGACTTTAAAAGCGAACGAAAAACAATTGCAAAAGCAGATTGATTTTTGGCAACGTGAATTTAGATTTTGGAAGTAAAGTAACTTTGTTTTATACAAAATGTTACTTTAGTATAATTAACGTTTAAGAGGTGACACAATATATGAAAAAATCAGAGGATTATTCCTCCTAAATACAAAGAGATAAGATGAAATTTAGGAGGAAAATTATATATGACTTTTAATATTATTAATTTGGAAACTTGGGATAGAAAAGAATATTTTAATCATTATTTCAATCAACAAACAACTTACAGTGTTACTAAAGAATTTGATATCACTTTACTTAAAAGTATGATAAAAAATAAAGGATATAAACTGTATCCTGCTTTGATTTATATAATTGTAAATATTATAAATCAAAATAAAGTATTTAGAACAGGAATTAATAGTGAGGGAAATTTGGGTTATTGGGACAAATTAAACCCTTTATATACAGTCTTTAATAAAGAAACTGAAAAATTTTCTAACATTTGGACAGAATCAAATGTTAGTTTTAATTCTTTTTATAATAGTTATAAGAGTGACTTACTTGAATATAAAGATAAAAATGAAATGTTTCCTAAAAAACCAATACCTGAAAACACAGTTCCTATTTCGATGATTCCTTGGATTGATTTTAGTTCATTTAATTTAAATATTGGTAATAATAGTAGATTCCTATTGCCAATTATTACAATGGGTAAATTTTATAGTAAGAATAATAAGATCTATTTACCAGTCTCATTGCAAGTTCATCATGCGGTATGTGATGGTTACCATGTTTCATTATTTATGAGTGAATTTCAAAATATGGTTGATAGTGTAAATGAATGGATTTAAATCTAAAATAACTTTCATAAACTTAAGTAATTATGATATTTATAAGTTTATAGCAACTACCATTTTTGGTTGCTGGTGTTTTGATTTTGAATTTGGTTTTGAACTTATGGACTGATTTATTCAGTCCATTTTTTGTGCTTGCACAAAAACTAGCCTCGCAGAGCACACGCATTAATGACTTATGAAACGTAGTAAATAAGTCTAGTGGGTTCTGTTGCAAAGTTTTAAATAAAGAATAAAATCCCTTACGGTATCTATGATTTAATCTGGGATTCCCAATAATACCTTGATTTCAGTACAGACCGAAAACCCGAAGAGAGTGCCTTCTTTTCGGGTTTTCTTATATAATCCTCGGATGGCTTCCATGCCTTTAATCGTGGGTGAGGCAGTGCGTAAACTTCGATAGAATTTATTGCGTCTCTTTACTGGACGATGGTCTTGTTCAATCAAATTATTCAGGTATTTAATGGTACGATGTTCTGTCCCTTGATAAAAGCCGTATTCTTTTAGTTTCTTAAAGGCACTTGTAATAGAGGGGGCTTTATCTGTGACTACAACCTTCGGTTCATCAAACTGCTTCACTAACCGCTTAAGAAAAGCATAGGCTGCTTGTGTGTCCCGTTTTTTACGTAACCAAATATCCAAGGTTAAACCATCTGCATCGATGGCTCGATACAAATAATGCCATTTTCCTTTAATTTTGATGTACGTTTCATCCATTTTCCATGAATAAAAGGATTTTTTATTTTTCTTTTTCCAAATTTGATAGAGTAGTTTGCCATATTCTTGCACCCAACGATAAATCGTCGTATGAGAAACGTTAATGCCACGATCATATAAGATTTCTTGAACTTCACGATAGCTAAGGTTATAACGAAGATAGTAGCCCACGGCTACAATAATCACATCCTGCTGAAATTGCTTTCCTTTAAAATGATTCATCGTCATTCCTCCTGCTATCTTTTTCTATTATTCTACCTTATTTGATAGTAGATTTAAAACTTTGCAACAGAACCCTATTTTTTTATTCTTCGTAACTCATTCTTTTCCCTTGACTTTGATAGTTTACAATTGTAAACTATATATAGATAGAAATTTCAAAGCATTCATTTAGGAGGAAAATATGTCAAATAAAACTCATTCGTCTAATCACGATGAAATGATGGCTGAGCATCATCATAATCATGAAATGATGGATATGGAGCACGAAAACCATGAGATGCACAACATGCACAATATGGATATGATGAATCATGGAGGACACATGATGCATATGGGTGATATGAGTAAAAAGCTCAAAGTGGCTATCATTCTTATGATTCCGCTTCTACTCATTTCACCAATCGCGGGCTTTACTATCCTTAAATTCCCCGGAAGTGAAATTTTGCAACTCATCCTTGGTACAATTATCTTCTTTTACTCTGGGACTCCTTTTTTTAGCGGAGCAAAAGGTGAATTAAAAAGCCGTAAGCCAGCCATGATGATGCTGATTACAATGGGAATTACCGTTGCCTATGCTTATTCTGTTTACGCCACAATCATGAGTCTTAACGGACATATGGGCATGAACTTCTGGTTTGAACTGGCAACTTTAATTGTCATTATGTTGATTGGTCACCTGATTGAGATGAAAGCAATCATGGGTGCTGGCGATGCGTTGAAAGATTTAGCAAGCCTTGTTCCCAAAAAAGCTCACTTAAAAAGCGGGAAGGATGTGGAGCTTTCAGAACTAAAAGTTGGCGATTTACTTTTAGTGAAAGAAAATGAGAAAATACCTGCAGATGGCCTTATATTAAGTGAAGCGCTCGTTGATGAGTCAATGATTACTGGTGAAAGCCGAGCAGTCAATAAAAAAACAAATGACCTTGTTTATGGTGGTTCCCTCAATCAAAACCAACCATTTGAGATGAAAGTCACAACCCTTGGAAAAGATTCATTTCTCAATCAAGTGGCCGAATTAGTCAAGAAAGCCCAAGCTCAAAAATCTAATTTGGAAAATATGGCAGATAGAGTGGCTGGTTACCTTTTCTATGCCGCACTTATTGTCGGTATCTTCTCATTAATTTTTTGGACAATTAGTTCTAACTTTAGTTTTGCTCTACTTCTTGCGGTTTCTGTTTTTGTAATTGCATGTCCACACGCTTTAGGTCTTGCGGTTCCACTTGTTGTTTCTCGCCTAACCAGTATTTCTGCTAAAAATGGTTTATTAATTCAAAACAGAACTTCTCTAGAAAAAATAAATACAATTAAATATGCCTTAATGGATAAAACGGGAACATTAACTGACGGTAAGTTTATTGTTCGTAATGTTATTGATTTTACTGATGAAACAGACACTCTCCAAATCATGGCAGCACTTGAAGGAAGTTCCACTCACCCGATTGCTCAATCAATCGTTGCAGCTGCTAAACCTCTTGAAAATCTAAAAGTTGAAGCGGTTGAAAATATTCCAGGAGTTGGAATTAAAGGGCAAGTTAATCAAAACTTTTATCAAATTGTTAACTATAAATATCTTCGTGAAAATCAACTTTCTTATGATGAACAAAAGATTGCTCAATATTTAGATTTAGGTTTAACTGTATCTTTCCTAATCAATGAACAACAAGATGTTTTAGGATTTATTGCCTTAGGAGATTCTCCTAAAGCAGACGCGAAAGCCTTTATTAATGGTTTATTAGCCCAAGGAATTACCCCTGTTATGCTCACGGGTGATAATAAAGAAACTGCTCAAAAAATTGCTAGTGCACTAAATATTCCCGAATTTAGAGCGGAATTAAAACCTGAAGATAAAGCAGAAATTGTGAAAGAGTACCAAAAGAAAGCCGGCGTGCTTTTCATTGGTGATGGTGTCAATGATTCCCCAGCTCTTGCAACTGCTACGATTGGTTTTGCGATTGGAGCAGGAACTTCGGTTGCTATCAGTACCGCTGATGTCGTCCTAGTTAACTCCAATCCAAGTGACGTCTTGGATATGATTAATATCTCCAAACGCATGCTTAGAAAAATGAAACAAAACCTCTGGTTTGGAGCAGGCTATAACATTATTGCTATTCCTGTTGCAGCGGGTATTCTTTATCCATTTACAGGGATTTATATTGACCCTCTCATTGCAGCAGTCCTGATGTCAATCTCAACCGTGATTGTCTCAATCAACGCGATGGGATTGAGGTATGATAAAAAATAGAAGAGCACATGCTCTTCTATTTTTTTCATACTAATTATGAAACTTTTATCACTTAAATATACTTAAAGATTAAGTATGATATCACACAAATACTAATGATTGTAATGATATTTTTTAAATATGGTTTATTTTTAAATGATTTTAGAATCTTTCGTTCATAATCATTTAATTGACTCCCTTGATGAACTAGAAAATAAATATTACCTCTAAGATAACGATTAGCATCAAAAACATCAAAGACTCCTTGAAGTAAATAATCTTTAGTATCTTGAAGCAGTTTTTTTATTTCTAATCTAACCTCATTAGAATCAAGATAAATATCTATATTTTCCATAAACACTTGATAGCTTTTTCCTCTTTTAATTTTTCTTGGCTTTTGTTTAGTAAGGCTTTCAAATCTAACGAGTCCATTTCTGGACTACCATCAAATAGTTAGACATAAAATGAACTACATTTTTCGAAAATAATTTTTTATTCCATACTAAATATTGTCATATTGTCAAAAACCACAAAAACAGAAATTTACGAAAAGCTCCAATTTTTTGGAAAGTTAAATAATGTGTACATATTTTCAACAAACCATACATTAGACATAAAAAAAACACCGTAAAATTGTTTGATTCATACGGTGCTTTTTTTATGTCTAATTATTTAAGAGTAGTCCAGTCTAGAGCTTCTGTCCTAGAAATACTATCGATGCCAAATTCTTCCATAGTCTTCTGACAGCGAAAAATTCTAAGCTGCTCAATACTGATGAATTTTTTCGTGTATTTAGGAAAAGCAACATCAGACCAATATCTGAAACGTTTGTAAATGTTATCTATTTGTTGGATATCAATCGTTGGAAAACATTTCTCAACGCTACGTTTAAAGGGGAGTTGATGGTCATAAAGAGTGTCATCAAGGTCAAAAACAATATTTTTATAAGTCATAATTCTAGTCCGCTTTTAAAATAGTAGTGTACTGGCTAAATTCCTCTAAGTGTTGAGGGCTAATCTGGTTATCTGTAATGATGGTATCGAGTTGATCTAGATTGTAGAAGTTAAAGAAATCGTATCGATCGAATTTAGTACTGTCTACTAATAAGAATTTTTCTACAGCACTGTTTAGGGCAAGTTGTTGAATCACACCTTCCTTGTCACTATATGTAGCAATAGAATTATGGGTAACAGCATTTGCACTAACAAAAGCTTTGGCAAATCTCATTGCTTTTAAATTTGTCGAAGCCATTGAACCTACAAAAGCTCCAGTTATTTCTCTATATTCACCGCCAAGAAGCAATAAATCAATGGTTTCGCTATCATTTAGAATCAAGAACACAGGGAGACTATTTGTAATGACACGAATTTTATAACCTTTACGACCTTTCAATTCTAATGCCAGTTGTTCAAGTGTAGTTCCGGGTCCAATAAAAATAGTATCGCCATCTTTGATTAAAGAGCAGGCTTTTTTAGCAATGTCAATTTTTTCTTTTGTATTTAGACTTTTCTTCTCGATATGTGTCTTTTCAAGTGGCTTTTTAGAGGAAAGCAATTGTGCACCACCATGAGTACGTGTTAAAAGTCCATCAGCTTCTAGAGCATCAAGGTCTCTACGGGCTGTCATATCGGAAATATCTAGTTCATCTATTATTTCTTTTATGGTTATGGTCCCATCAATCTTTAACATATCTAAAATTTTTTCTAATCGTCGTTTTTTGTTCATATGAAGACTCTTCTTTCATAAAGTAATTTTTTTCCAAAGATAATTCTCTTTTAATTGTATCATAAAAGACAATGTTTTCAAGGTAAAACAAACAATTTTAAACAAAAACAAACGTTAGATGATGAAATAAGAACAGAGGATTGACGTATATTAGCTTAGGTCAGATTTTGTATAAGACGAAAATAAAGTAGGACCTCTTAATCAGTAAGTTATAGAAAGTAAAAGACTTTTGTAATACTTGAATAGATATTTCACGTCCATTTTGTGATGGATTAAATGAACAAAAATGAACAATAATTTAACGGTGTTATCTATTTTTTAAAAAAACAAAAAATAAACAAAAAATAAACAAAAAAAGCGTTGCTTTTTGTTTGAATGTTTGATATTATATAAACAAAGAAATGATGAAAACGTTATTTCGAACATTTTGCAAAATATTTTCTACTTCTACGTAGCATTTCTTTTTAAAATTTAGGAGGTAGTCAAAATGGCTATTGTTGTTGGTGCAGATCTCAAAGGTACGAGATTAAAAGATGTTGTGAAAAATTTTCTTGTAGAAGAAGGTTTTGAGGTAATTGATGTGACTAAGGACGGACAAGATTTTGTTGATGTTACCTTGGCAGTTGCCTCTGAAGTAAATAAAGATGAGCAAAACTTAGGTATTGTAATTGATGCTTATGGAGCTGGTCCATTCATGGTAGCAACTAAAATTAAAGGTATGGTTGCAGCAGAAGTTTCAGATGAACGCTCAGCTTATATGACACGTGGACATAACAATGCACGAATGATTACGGTTGGCGCTGAAATCGTCGGTGATGAGCTTGCTAAAAACATCGCTAAAGCTTTCGTCAATGGTAAATATGATGGCGGACGTCATCAAATCCGAGTAGATATGCTTAACAAGATGTGTTAAGAAAAGGAGTTAAAAAATGAGAATCGCAATTGGATGTGACCACATTGTCACAGATGTAAAAATGGCAGTATCAGAATTCTTGAAATCAAAAGGACATGAGGTCCTTGATTTCGGGACATATGACCACGTACGTACTCACTACCCTATCTATGGTAAAAAAGTCGGTGAAGCAGTAGTAAGTGGTCAAGCAGACTTGGGAGTATGTATCTGTGGTACAGGTGTCGGCATTAACAATGCAGTCAATAAAGTTCCAGGTGTTCGCTCAGCGTTGGTTCGTGATATGACGTCAGCTCTATATGCTAAGGAAGAACTTAATGCGAATGTTATCGGTTTTGGTGGAATGATTACTGGTGGTCTTCTTATGAATGACATCATTGAAGCTTTCATTGAAGCTGAGTACAAACCAACAGAAGAAAATAAAAAATTGATTGCAAAAATCGAACACGTTGAAACACATAATGCACATCAAGCAGATGAGAATTTCTTTACAGAATTCCTTGAAAAATGGGACCGTGGTGAGTACCACGATTAAGGTATAACCAATGATTCTGACAGTCACACTAAATCCTTCAGTAGACATCTCTTATCCTCTAGAAACATTGAAAATTGATACAGTGAATAGGGTGAAAGATGTTAGTAAGACAGCTGGTGGAAAAGGCTTAAATGTTACTAGAGTCTTGTATGAATCTGGTGATAAAGTTACTGCTACAGGTTTCTTAGGTGGTAAAATTGGTGAATTTATTGAAAGCGAATTAGAACAATCTCCTGTTAGTCCAGCTTTTTATAAAATCTCAGGAAACACTAGAAACTGTATTGCTATCTTACACGAGGGTAACCAAACAGAAATTTTGGAACAAGGACCAACAATTTCTCATGAAGAAGCAGAAGGCTTTCTTGACCACTATAGCAATCTTATTAAGCAATCAGAAGTTGTCACAATTTCAGGAAGTTTGCCTTCAGGACTTCCCAACGATTATTATGAAAAACTTATCCAACTTGCTTCGGATGAAGGAGTAGCAGTCGTTTTGGATTGTTCAGGTGCACCACTTGAAACAGTTCTAAAATCGTCGGCTAAACCTACTGCCATCAAACCTAATAATGAGGAACTTTCACAGTTGCTTGGAAAAGAAGTAACAAAAGATATTGAAGAACTCAAAGACGTTCTTAAAGAGTCACTTTTTAGTGGTATCGAATGGATAGTGGTCTCATTAGGTCGAAACGGTGCCTTTGCAAAACATGGTGATGTTTTCTATAAGGTAGATATTCCTGATATCCCAGTTGTTAATCCAGTCGGATCAGGGGACTCAACGGTAGCTGGTATTGCATCAGCTTTAAATAGTAAAAAAAGTGACGCTGACTTATTAAAACATGCGATGACATTGGGTATGTTAAATGCTCAAGAAACAATAACAGGGCATGTGAATATGACTAATTACGAAATACTAAACTCACAAATTGGAGTAAAAGAGGTATAAAAATGGTACTTACAGAACAGAAACGCAAATCTTTGGAAAAACTTTCAGATAAAAACGGTGTTATCTCAGCTTTGGCATTTGACCAACGTGGTGCTTTGAAACGTTTGATGGCACAGTATCAAGATACAGAACCAACTGTAGCTCAAATGGAAGAACTAAAGGTTTTGGTTGCTGATGAACTTACAAAATACGCTTCTTCAATGTTGCTTGACCCTGAATATGGACTTCCAGCAACAAAAGCATTGGATAAAGAAGCTGGTCTTCTTCTTGCTTATGAAAAAACAGGTTATGATACATCAAGTACAAAACGTTTGCCTGACTGCTTGGATGTTTGGTCTGCAAAACGTATCAAAGAGCAAGGCGCTGATGCCGTTAAGTTCTTGCTTTACTATGATGTAGACAGCTCAGATGAACTTAACCAACAAAAACAAGCTTATATTGAACGTGTTGGTTCTGAATGTGTCGCTGAAGATATTCCTTTCTTCTTGGAAATCCTTGCTTATGATGAAGAAATCTCAGATGCAGGTTCTGTTGAATACGCAAAAGTGAAACCTCGCAAAGTCATTGAAGCAATGAAAGTTTTTTCTGACCCACGCTTTAACATCGATGTTCTTAAAGTTGAAGTACCAGTAAACGTTAAGTATGTTGAAGGTTTTGCTGATGGTGAAGTGGTTTACAGTAAAGCTGAAGCTGCTGACTTCTTTAAAGCACAAGAAGAAGCGACTAACCTTCCATACATCTACCTAAGTGCAGGTGTATCTGCTAAATTGTTCCAAGAAACATTGCAATTTGCTCACGACTCAGGTGCCAAGTTTAATGGTGTCCTTTGTGGACGTGCTACTTGGGCAGGTTCTGTAGAACCTTATATCAAAGATGGTGAAGCATCAGCACGTGAATGGTTGCGTACAACTGGATTCGAAAATATTGACGAACTTAATAAAGTTCTTGTTAAAACAGCTAGTCCATGGACTGATAAAGTATAGTAAAAATACAACACGGAGGATAATGTTATGAATAGAGAAGAGATGACTCTTTTAGGGTTTGAAATTGTTGCCTACGCTGGCGACGCTCGCTCTAAACTTTTGGAAGCGCTTAAAGCAGCTGAAAATGGTGACTTCGCTAAGGCAGATAGTCTTGTAGTAGAAGCAGGAAGTTGCATTGCAGAGGCACACAATTCTCAGACAGCTATGTTGGCTCGAGAAGCTTCTGGGGAAGAACTTCCATACAGTGTTACTATGATGCATGGTCAGGATCACTTGATGACTACGGTCTTGTTAAAAGATGTGATTCATCACCTTATCGAACTTTATAAAAGAGGAGCAAAATAATGCATAAACTCATTGAACTTATTGAGAAAGGGAAACCGTTCTTTGAGAAAATTTCTCGAAACACCTATCTCCGTGCTATTCGTGATGGATTTATCGCTGGTATGCCAGTCATCCTTTTCTCATCAATCTTTATCTTGATTGCCTATGTGCCAAATGCTTGGGGCTTTCACTGGTCTAAAGGTGTTGAAACTTTCTTGATGACTCCTTATAGCTATTCAATGGGTATCCTAGCATTCTTTGTTGGTGGTACTACCGCGAAAGCTTTGACGGACTCGATGAACCGTGACCTACCTGCGACTAATCAAATTAACTTCTTGTCTACAATGCTAGCGTCTATGGTTGGTTTCCTTTTGATGGCAGCTGAACCTGCTAAAGAAGGAGGCTTCTTGACAGCCTTCATGGGTACAAAAGGTCTCTTGACAGCATTTATCGCAGCGTTTGTGACAGTTAATGTTTATAAAGTCTGTGTAAAAAATAATGTTACCATTCGTATGCCTGAAGAGGTTCCACCAAATATCTCTCAAGTATTTAAGGACTTGATTCCGTTCACCGTCTCAGTTGTTCTCCTATATGGACTTGAACTCCTTGTTAAGGGAACTCTTGGTGTAACTGTTGCAGAATCAATTGGTACCCTTATTGCTCCTCTCTTCTCAGCTGCAGATGGTTACCTTGGAATTACACTTATCTTTGGTGCTTATGCCTTCTTCTGGTTTGTTGGTATCCACGGTCCTTCAATTGTCGAACCAGCAATCGCTGCTATCACTTATGCCAATATCGATGTCAACTTGCATCTTATCCAAGCTGGACAACATGCAGATAAAGTTATCACTTCTGGTACTCAAATGTTTATTGTTACCATGGGTGGAACAGGAGCTACATTGATTGTTCCATTCTTGTTCATGTGGATTTGTAAATCAGAACGTAACCGTGCCATCGGACGTGCCTCAGTTGTTCCAACATTCTTTGGGGTTAATGAGCCAATCTTATTTGGTGCACCAATCGTATTGAATCCGATTTTCTTTGTACCGTTCATTTTCGCTCCGATTGTCAACGTTTGGATCTTTAAATTCTTTGTTGACACATTGAACATGAACTCATTCTCTGTCAACCTTCCATGGGTTACTCCTGGTCCGTTGGGAATTGTACTCGGTACTAACTTCCAAGTTCTATCATTTATCTTAGCCGGACTCTTGGTAGTTGTTGATACTATCATTTATTACCCATTTGTTAAGGTATACGATGAACAAATTCTTGAAGAAGAACGTTCTGGTAAAAGAAACGATGCTCTTAAGGAAAAAGTAGTTGCAAACTTCAATACTGCTAAAGCAGATGCCGTTCTTGGAAAAGCAGGCGTTGCTAAAGAAGATGTAGCAGCAAATAATAATATCACAAAAGAAACTAATGTCCTTGTTCTTTGTGCAGGTGGAGGTACAAGTGGCTTGCTTGCCAATGCCTTGAACAAAGCAGCAGCAGAATACAATGTTCCAGTCAAGGCGGCAGCGGGTGGTTACGGTGCTCACCGTGAAATGTTGCCAGAGTTTGACTTGGTAATCTTGGCTCCACAGGTCGCTTCAAACTTCGATGATATGAAGGCTGAAACAGATAAATTGGGCATTAAACTTGCAAAAACTGAAGGAGCTCAATATATCAAATTGACACGTGACGGACAAGGTGCTCTTGCATTTGTTCAACAACAGTTTGATTAATAAATTTGTAAAAGTTATTTGAGACGAGATCACTCATTCCATTTTCTCAACACAGTGTTAACCATATCATTTCATTTCCTTGGTTTTCAGAATACAGAATCTCGTCTCAAATGCTTTTTTTGAAAGGACTTACACTTATGACTAAAACACTTCCTAAAGATTTTATTTTTGGTGGTGCTACAGCTGCTTATCAAGCAGAAGGTGCAACTCACACAGATGGTAAGGGCCCAGTAGCATGGGATAAGTATCTTGAAGACAATTATTGGTATACAGCAGAACCTGCAAGTGATTTTTACCATAAATACCCAGTTGATTTAGAATTAGCTGAAGAATATGGTGTTAATGGTATTCGTATTTCTATTGCCTGGTCTCGTATTTTCCCAACGGGTTACGGTGAAGTAAATGAAAAAGGTGTTGAATTCTACCATAAACTATTTGCTGAATGCCACAAGCGTCATGTTGAACCATTTGTGACTTTGCATCATTTTGACACACCAGAAGCTCTTCATTCAAATGGAGATTTCTTAAACCGCGAAAATATAGAACACTTTGTAGATTATGCCTCTTTCTGTTTTGAAGAGTTTCCAGAAGTAAACTATTGGACAACTTTCAATGAAATTGGCCCAATTGGTGATGGTCAATACTTGGTTGGTAAATTCCCTCCAGGCATTCAATATGATCTTGCCAAAGTCTTCCAATCACACCACAACATGATGGTCTCTCATGCACGTGCTGTAAAATTGTATAAGGATAAAGGTTATAAAGGTGAAATTGGTGTTGTTCATGCTTTACCAACTAAATACCCTTATGATCCGGAAAATCCAGCAGATGTTCGTGCTGCTGAACTTGAAGACATCATCCATAACAAATTTATCTTGGATGCAACATATCTTGGGCACTATTCAGATAAAACGATGGAAGGTGTCAACCATATCCTAGCTGAGAATGGTGGAGAACTTGATCTTCGTGATGAAGACTTCAAAGCACTTGAAGCAGCTAAAGATTTGAATGATTTCCTTGGTATCAACTATTACATGAGTGACTGGATGCAAGCTTTTGATGGTGAGACTGAAATCATTCACAATGGTAAGGGTGAAAAAGGAAGCTCTAAGTACCAAATTAAGGGTGTTGGTCGTCGAGTAGCTCCTGACTATGTTCCACGCACAGACTGGGATTGGATTATTTATCCCGAAGGCTTGTATGACCAAATCATGCGAGTGAAAAATGATTATCCGAATTACAAGAAGATTTACATCACTGAAAACGGTCTCGGATACAAAGATGAGTTTGTAGATAATACTGTTTATGATGATGGTCGTATTGATTACGTGAAGCAACACTTGGAAGTTTTATCAGACGCGATTGCGGATGGTGCAAATGTTAAAGGTTACTTCATTTGGTCACTTATGGACGTTTTCTCATGGTCAAATGGTTATGAAAAACGTTATGGATTGTTCTATGTAGACTTTGATACGCAAGAACGCTATCCTAAGAAATCAGCACATTGGTATAAGAAAGTAGCAGAAACTCAAGTGATAGAGTAATATCACCTGAGAATGTAATAATTTGTTATCCGATTTTTAGATCAGGATTTGAAAAGGTATATATTATTAATTTCGAAGATTGTCCTATAATTCCTGAGCTTGAAGCTACCTCACTACAAAATGTAGTAACTGGTATGTTTCACCTGGAAAAGAGTGGATTTGCCATTCTGATTTAGCATTATCCGAATTTGAATGGGAAGTTTTACAATTACTCGATGTAGCAATATGTGAGACTGTTCACTTCGAGGTAGATTATTTGCCTTTCCAATAACAAAAAGAAAGGAATTGACTGTGACTATCGAATTAAAAAACGAGTATCTTACGGTTCAGTTTAAAACACTTGGTGGTCAACTGACTTCGATTAAAGACAAAGATGGGTTAGAATATCTCTGGCAAGCTGATCCAGAGTATTGGAATGGACAGGCACCAATTCTATTTCCTATCTGTGGTAGTTTACGTAATGATCGGGCTATTTATAGACCTCAAGAAAGACCCTTTTTTACAGGTCTAATTCGTAGACATGGTTTTGTTCGAAAAGAAGAATTTACTCTTGAAGAAGTTAATGAAAATAGCGTGACTTTAAGTATTAAACCAAATGCTGAGATGCTTGATAATTACCTTTATCAGTTTGAACTAAGAGTTGTTTATACCTTAAATGGGAAATCTATTAGAACCGAGTTTCAGGTAATGAACTTGGAAACTGAAAAAACGATGCCTTACTTCATTGGAGCCCATCCAGCATTCAATTGTCCTTTAGTAGAAGGCGAAAAGTATGAGGACTATTCTCTTGAATTTAGTGAGGTTGAGTCTTGTTCGATACCAAAGAGTTTCCCTGAGACAGGGTTATTAGATTTACAAGATCGGACGCCATTTTTGGAAAACCAAAAGTCTCTTGATTTGGATTACTCACTTTTTTCTCATGACGCCATTACACTTGACCGACTGAAATCTCGCAGCGTGACACTTCGCTCGAGAAAGTCTGGTAAAGGTCTTCGAGTTGATTTTGATGATTTTCCAAACTTGATTCTGTGGTCTACAACCAATAAAAGTCCATTCATTGCCTTAGAACCTTGGAGTGGGCTTTCCACTTCACTTGAAGAAGGTAATATTTTAGAAGATAAACCACAGGTAACGAAAGTTTTACCTCTAGATACTTCTAAAAAGTCCTATGACATTACGATCCTTAATTAAAATCTGTGGTTCTGTTGCGAAGTTTGAAAATCAAACGCGCCCTCTCTGAACTCCAAATATCTTAGGCTGTTATTCCCATTAATACCTTGATTTCAGTAGACACCGAAAAGCCGAAGAGCGTTCCATTTCTTCGGTTCTTTTTATATATTCCTCGAAGGGTCTCCATGCCCTTAATCGTGGAAGAGGCTGTACGGAGACTTTGATAAAATTTATTTCGTCGTTTAATAGGTCGATGGTCTTGTTCTATTAAATTGTTAAGATACTTCACAGTTCGGTGCTCTGTCTTAGTATATAAACCCACACTCTGTAACTTTCTAAAGGCGGAGCCAAGAGAGGGTGCTTTATCGGTCACAATTGCTTTCGGCTCACCAAACTGTTTATGGAGTCGTTTTAAGAAAGCATAGGCTGCTTGCGTATCCCGTTTCTTTCGTAACCAGATATCTAAGGTTAAGCCGTCCGCATCAATTGCACGATAAAGATAATGCCAACGTCCCTTAATTTTGATATAGGTTTCGTCCATTTTCCATGAATAGAAGGATTGTCTATTTTTCTTCTTCCAAAGATAATAGAGGACTTTGCTGTACTCTTGCACCCAACGATAAATCGTAGTATGACAAACATTTATTCCACGATCATATAACAATTCCTGAACTTCACGATAGCTTAGATTGTAACGCAGGTAGTAACCAACAGCGACAATAATGACGTCTTTTTTGAATTGTTTGCCTTTAAAATGATTCATTACTCTGTCCTCTCTGTCTTTTTTCTCAATTTTACAATAAAATAGATTTTTTTGGAAAACTTTGCAACAGAACCATTTTACGAATTTAACAGAATTTTAACACAATTTTAACACAATATATTGTGTGTTTGACATAATTCGGGACGATATCTGGTATCTATAAAATGACTAGATATTTTTTTTACGGTATAATGGTAAATGTAAAATATCAGTTGATTTAGATTTGGTGGCTCTATAAAAAGGAGCTTAAGGATGATTCAAATTACTATAAAACATAATAAAAAGAAAAAACGAACCAAATCACGATATAATAAAAAAAACAAAGTAGAAATAATTCAACTTTGTATTGAAGGTGGTCTACTGTTTTTTAAAATAATGGAATACTTAAAAGCTGTTCATTTATTTTAAAAATAAAAATAAAAAAAAGAACCGTTAATTACTTTGGCGAGTAAACGGTTCTTGAAATGTTCTAAGCCGCCGAATAAATCGACTGAAAGACTTGTTATAGCAAGTCTTTTTTACTTGCAAATAATATAAAACTTCAAAAAACTTAAAGTTTCCTATGTATAAATTATACTTTAATTTTATCGGAATGTCATGAGAGAGCTCTCGGATGTAATGAATGAACATTAAGTTTCTAGCTCATTTTAATATTTTAATCTCTGATGAGTAATGAAATAAACCTTAAATGTCAAGAACTACTAAGAAAGATTCTATAAAGGATTATCTTATGTTACCATATTGTTTGGCGCTATGCTTATCCTAACGGAAAGTAGATAGTGTATGAACCCATTTATTCAGTTGTCTCTCCGCTCGATAACAAAAACTTTATAGACTATTAAAGAAAGAAATGAACCAAGTTATAAAACCAAAAATTGGGAAAATCATCCACCAATAGATTGAAAAAAATTGCCAAAAGTTTTCAAAACGTTCTTTTTTTTCTTTTAATTTTATTCCCTTGCTTCAATTTCTGAAATTGTATTTTTAGGAGAACCCCAATGTGATATAAGAATTCTTCGCATATTTCACGATCAGTAACAGTCAGTAAGTTTTTTAGGAATATAATTTCCGTTACTGTAATACATAAATGGGCCTCCTTTGTATAAACACTAAATAAACGTCCTTTCGTGTTTGTGTCTTCCTAGACAGATTATAACACACAATTTTCTGTTCACTTTTATAGTATAGCTCCAAAAAGATAAACATTTAGAAAGCTATTCAAGATATGATTACTAGCTTGTGAGCCCTTATTCTTGAAAGAGTAGGAAAGATATTACTTCTGAAACAATGTCTATTTTAGTCAATTATAATTCTCTGAAAAACAAAAATAGCTCATAACTTAACAGTTTTGAGCTCTTTTTGTGTATACTATAAATAAAGAGATTTTAGCGGCTCATAATTAAGGGTTATAAGTAGAGGAGAAATTATGAAATTTGGATACGCTCGAGTGAGTACAACAGATCAAAAATTAGAAAGTCAAATTGAAAATTTAAAAGCTGCAGGAGCGGAAAAAATTTATCAAGAAAAATTTACTGGAACAACAACAGAGCGACCAGAATTTCAAAAGCTCCTTAATCAACTTCAAAAAGATGATATGCTTATTGTGACAAAGTTGGACCGATTTGCAAGAAATACTCGAGAAGCTTTAGAAATCATTCAGCACTTATTTGAGAATGACATTAAAGTTCATATCTTAAATATGGGTATTATTGATAATACTCCAACAGGTCAACTTATTTTTACCATCTTTAGTGCCTTTGCTCAATTTGAAAGAGATATGATTGTTAATCGTACGAGTGAAGGTAAAAAGTATGCCAGGGATAATGATTCTTCATTTAGAGAGGGACGTCCTCAAAAATTTACTGAAGAGCAAATTGCTTTTGCTTTTGAATTGAAGAAGCAGGGGATGACATACAAAATGATCGAACGAAAAACTGGGATTAGCATTGCGACTCAAAAGAGAAGATTTAAGAATATGATAGCTGATGTCAATTAATGATATACTTTTGATATGACAAACAATAAAAATCCAAGAGTTTTAAAAACTCAAATTGAAATGAATTGTTGCGCAAGGTCAATCTTCTACTTCTCAAAAAATTGTAGGTGATGTTGGAGATCAAGTAACAGTTATCAGGGCTATCAATAAAGTTGAGATATATCCTTGGGAATCAGATGATTTTGTTGATTTTTCAACAACTGTTACTCACTTGCAAGATTATATTAGGATTCGTTGGTATGCAGAACCACAAGTGATATAGTAAGTTACAGAGAGGAGTTTTATGCCGAATTTTAACTGGGATATTTTTCATTGGTCAATGGACTATTGGCACATGACATGGGAAGCTTTGGGAGTTATTGGATTGGTCATCACGATTTATTTAGCTGTGAGGCCCGTGAAGACAAAAATAAAACTTTTCCTTGAAGAATACGATGAAAGGAAGGTATCTCAGAGTATCAAGATATTATCCCCTTCTGATATAAAGCAGATTCTCATTCTGAATATACTCAATAAAAGCAAAAAGGAAATTAGGATTAAAAACTTCTACTTGGAATTTGTGGGCAAAAAACTGGGAAGAAGCTTCACAATAAAACGTACATTTCAGTTTCTGCTCATGGTGTTGAAGGAAAAGCCCAGTCAAACAATTCGCGTTATGGCATCTCGAAAAATATTTTTTGATACTGTCAGATTTAATGGTCTTAACTTTTATCCAAGAGTAGTTTATCAACCAGATTTAATAAAGAATGACATAGTTCCTGAAAGTGGTACTCTGAGTCTTAGTGAGGAGGATTTTATTGAGGTTCCATTTTATTCAAACAATCTGCTGGTTGGTTCTCTTATAGATACTGCTAGAAGTGTTGGAAATGTCAGAGTTAGAGGAGTTGCGATTGATGGCAGTGGTAAAAAACATATTTCTAACATATACTATTTAACGGATGCTCCGATATACAAATATACACCGTATGAAGCTTCAGGTGGGGCTATTCATTCTCTTATACGGGAAGCCAATGTAGAAAGCCTACTAAGAGATATTATACGTAGAGATGAACGACCAGATGGCTTTCGAATAGAAAAAGTTAAGGTTGAAAGATATGACGTAGGAAAGCATGGCA
>NZ_CP120419.2:0-28817 GCF_029492705.2 Lactococcus sp. bn62
ATGCCTATTATATCAGAAAAACAAAACAATCAAAAGCAGGTGCTAACCTTGAATGAACTTGAAAAACGCAAAGTCGTGGAGCATAACAGCTTGATAACCTCTATTGCTAAAATGGATAAAACGCCCTTGAAAATGTTTGAGTTAGCCGTATCTTGCATTGATACGGAAAAACCATTGGAAGACAATACGGTTTATCTTTCTAAAAGAGACCTTTTCGCTTTCTTTAAGGTGTCCGACAATGACAAGCATAGTCGTTTCAAAGAAGCGGTTGAGAAAATGCAAAAACAAGCCTTTTTTAAAATCAAAGAAAAAAAAGAACATGGTTTTGAATTTGAAAACATTGTGCCAATTCCTTACGTAAAGTGGACAGATTACAACGATGAAGTGTTGATTCGTTTTAGTCCTGAAATTATCCCTTACTTAGTCAATCTTAAAAAGAATTTCACGCAACATGCCTTATCGGATATAGCAGAATTAAATAGCAAGTATTCCATTATTCTCTACCGTTGGTTATCCATGAATTACAACCAGTACGAGCATTACAGCGTGAAGGGTGGACGGAGAGCCGACCAAGTAGAAAGCTATCGCAATCCCTCAATATCGGTTAAAGAACTAAGAATAATGACTGACACTATCAATGAATATAAAGATATGAATAATTTCACTAAAAAGGTATTAAACAAACCACTAGAAGAAATGAACGCTCATACCTCTTTTAACGTGACCTATGAGAAAGTCAAAAAAGGGCGTTCGATTGATTCTATTGTCTTTCATATCACGAAGAAACCAGTCGCACGAAATGACTTCTACAAGCTGGAAGAACAAGACCCTATTTATTTGCAGGATAAAGAAAATAAAGAACAAGCAGAAGAACTTTTAGCAGGGAAAGCATTAAAAAGTAAATACACGAAACTTTTGTTGGATAATATGCTATTAAGTCCTTATGAAATGACCGATACGTCACTTATGGCAGGATTGCAGGCGCACGTGTACCCTCTCTATGACGAGCTGAAAGAATTACGAGGGCTTAATGGCGTGAAAGAGCACTTGTCTTATGTTGCCAGCAAACAAGAAGCTTATTCCAAACGTAATGTAGCGAAGTATCTCAAAAAAGCCATTGAACAATACCTACCTACGGTAAAAAGGCAGGAATTATCATGAGTGAGAATTTAAAAACTATTAAGGAGCTTGCAGACGAATTTAACGTATCGAAACAAGCGGTCAGGAAAAGATTAACCGAAGAATTTAGAGCAAACCATGTGGAAACCGTTACTAGTAACGGAGTGAAAACTTTAGTAGTAACCTATACTGGATATATGTTGTTAAAACAACACTTTACCACTAGTAACACAACTGGTAACGACAAGGCAACCGATACTAGTAACCCCACAAATGCTGATTTATCTGTAGTTAAAATACTAGAACAACAGTTATTTGTTAAAGATAAGCAACTAGAAAATAAAGATAGCCAAATATCGCAAATGCAAAATCTTTTAGATCAGCAACAACGACTAGCCTTACAAGATAAAAAGTTGTTAGAAGAATACAAAGCAGAAAATGACAGCTTAAAATCTCTCCAAATGCCCTCAGAGGAAACAGAATCCAAACACTTAGACAATCAATATAAAGATGAAGTGAACGCTCTTAAAGAGCAGTTGGAAACTTTGCAGAAACAAATCAAAGATCAAAAAAGGATAGAAGAACAAGAAAAACCAAGAAAATGGTGGGGACTATGGCGAAAATAGATGATTCAGTTAAAAAGAAAGTTCCAGAATTGGGTTCTGTTGCAAAGTTTTCTGATAAGTCTATTTTAGTGTAAAATGAATAAAAATGACAGCGAGGATATATCAATGAACTATTTTAAAGGTAAACAATTTCAAAAAGATGTGATTATTGTCGCTGTTGGTTATTATCTACGTTACAATCTAAGCTATCGTGAAATTCAAGAACTCCTTTATGATCGTGGGATTAACGTTTGTCACACAACTATTTATCGTTGGGTACAAGAATACAGTAAAGTCCTCTATCATCTCTGGAAAAAGAAAAATAGACAGTCCTTCTATTCGTGGAAAATGGATGAAACTTATATCAAAATCAAAGGTCGTTGGCATTATCTCTATCGTGCAATTGATGCGGATGGATTGACTTTAGACATCTGGCTACGCAAGAAACGGGATACTCAAGCTGCTTATGCGTTCTTGAAACGACTACATAAACAGTTTGGTCAACCAAGAGTAATTGTCACGGATAAAGCGCCCTCTATTGGTTCTGCATTTAGAAAGTTACAGAGTAACGGTTTATATACTAAGACAGAGCATCGAACCGTGAAGTATCTCAATAACCTCATTGAGCAAGACCATCGACCAATCAAACGACGCAATAAATTTTATCGAAGTCTACGAACTGCCTCAACCACGATTAAGGGCATGGAAACAATTCGAGGAATATACAAAAAGAACCGAAGAAATGGAACGCTCTTCGGATTTTCGGTATCTACTGAGATTAAGGTCTTAATGGGAATATTAGCTTAAGAACAAGAAGGATTATAAACCTTGTATTTGATTTTTAAACTTTGCAACAGAACCACTAAAAATGTCTTTCCTACTGCTAAATTAATCATTGATAGGTTCCATATTGTGAAGCATTTGAACACCGCTTTTAATGATTTTAGAGTCCGAGAAATGAAGAGATTAATTACCAATAAGAAAAAGTCAAAAGCAAATAAATTAAAATCAAACTGGAAATTACTTCTAAAAAATCAAACAAATATTTCCATTTCAGAGTTCAAAACTTGGAGAAGTTTTCCTTCTCCAAAGTACCATCTTTTAACGGAATCTATGGTGATTGATCGACTACTCTCATTTTCTTCTGAACTAAAAGAAGCTTATGACATTTTCCATTTATTAATGTATCACTTTAGAAACAAAGATGACCGTTCCTTTTTCGAACTATTGAAAAATCTACCTGATAGCTTGGATACACAATTTAGAGATAAAATAGAAAATCTGATTTCCTATGAAGAAGGTATTAGAAACGCTCTTAAATATAATTTTTCCAATGGAAAAATTGAAGCTAAGAACACTCATATAAAAACACTTAAAAGAGTTTCCTATGGATTCAACTCATTTACAAATATGCGTATAAGAATTTTCTTGATAAACGGCCTTATTAAAATTAAATAACTAAAAAAGATGATAAATCTGAGAGTAATCTCAAGTTTATCATCTTATATATCCGACTCATCAGTCCGATTTGACAAAGAGCCGATATACTGCAGTTTCACAACCTACATCTCCACCGCCGAGTATTCCCACCGTGCTGCCTTCCGGAATCTTTACAGAATCATCTAATACAGACCATGTGCTTACTGTTGATTCAATTCCTTCGATCGGTGGTACGCTAGGACGAACGCCTGTGGCAGCGATTACTTTATCCGGGTTAATCTTTTGAATCTCATCAAGTGTGGCACAAGTACCAAGCCTTACATCTACGCCAAGCCTTGTAAGCTCATTTTCGTACCACTCAGTAATTCCCTTCAATCGGTACTTTTCAGGCGGTACGTGTGCAATATTCAACTGTCCACCAAGCCTGTCCTCTTTTTCAAAAAGAGTTACTTTATGTCCTCGTTCTGAAGCCGTTACCGCAGCTTGCATACCTCCAGGTCCTCCACCAATTACAACAATATTTTTGGATGCTTGAGGCTTTGTGTCGTATACCTTCAAAATCTCCACACCCGCTGTCGGATTCAACACACATCTAACTGGACGCCCGCCCAAAGTAATGTTATTGATACAGCCCTCCATACAGGAGACGCACTTGAGGATTTCTTTTTCCCTACCCTCCTCAGCTTTCTGCGGCCAATACGGATCGCAAATCAACTGACGACCAAGAGAAACATAATCCGCTTTGCCTTCAGCCAGAACATTTTCACAAAATTGCGGTTCTCTGAGATTTCCAACACACATGACAGGAACAGAAACTGCTTTTTTTATCCTTGCAGCATATTCCACTTTAGTACCTTGTGGACGTATGTATGCCTCGCACTGCCTAGAACTATCGGCTGAAGTACCATAGCTTACATCAAGGAAGTCAGCGCCTGCTTTTTCAAATGTTTGTGCAATGGTAATGCACTCATCATCTGTCAAACCGCGACTGGTATTTTCTTTTCCTGGAATGCGCACACCGACGATGAAGTCCTTACCAACTGCCTGACGAATGCCTGAAATAATTTCAACTCCAAAACGCATTCTGTTCTCAAGACTTTGGCATCCGTATTCATCGTCACGGAAGTTTGCATCACGTGAAAGGAACTGATTGATTAGATATCCATGAGCCGCATGTACCTCGACGCCATCACAACCTGCGTCCTTGCAATTAATCGCAGCCTGTATAAACTTTTGTACAATTTTCTTAATTTCATCAGTTGTTAATGTGTGAAGCGTATCCTTATCCTCTGCATGGTAATAGCGAATCGGGAGATGTTCTATAGGAGCGTCCGCGCTGGGACAAACAGGACTCAACCCTCCAGTAGTAGACAACTGTGCCTGTGCCCCGGCATGATGAATCTGCGGAATCAAAAGTGCTCCATACGATTGAACTCCCCTAGCAAGAGTTGCCAGAGCGGCAATATGTTTTCTGTCCTCAATGGACTCTGGAACACCAGTAGGATTACCGACCGGAAAATCTACGATAACGCCTCCTGTGATTATAATCCCCGCGCCACCTTTGGCACGTTCAAGATAATAGGTTATAATGTTTTCACTCATGGAGCCGTCAGGGTTGGCTAAGTTTGTGTCCATAGGCGACATTACGATGCGATTTTTAACACGTTTTCCCCGAAGATAGTCTTCTGTAAATAGATGCGAGTATTTCGTCATAATTTTATCTCTCCTTCCATACTTATGCGTTCAATTAACTTTGATAAAAATTTATCAATGCAAATAGGGTTCTGTTGCAAAGTTTAAAAATCAAATACAAGGTTTATAATCCTTCTTGTTCTTAAGCTAATATTCCCATTAAGACCTTAATCTCAGTAGATACCGAAAATCCGAAGAGCGTTCCATTTCTTCGGTTCTTTTTGTATATTCCTCGAATTGTTTCCATGCCCTTAATCGTGGTTGAGGCAGTTCGTAGACTTCGATAAAATTTATTGCGTCGTTTGATTGGTCGATGGTCTTGCTCAATGAGGTTATTGAGATACTTCACGGTTCGATGCTCTGTCTTAGTATATAAACCGTTACTCTGTAACTTTCTAAATGCAGAACCAATAGAGGGCGCTTTATCCGTGACAATTACTCTTGGTTGACCAAACTGTTTATGTAGTCGTTTCAAGAACGCATAAGCAGCTTGAGTATCCCGTTTCTTGCGTAGCCAGATGTCTAAAGTCAATCCATCCGCATCAATTGCACGATAGAGATAATGCCAACGACCTTTGATTTTGATATAAGTTTCATCCATTTTCCACGAATAGAAGGACTGTCTATTTTTCTTTTTCCAGAGATGATAGAGGACTTTACTGTATTCTTGTACCCAACGATAAATAGTTGTGTGACAAACGTTAATCCCACGATCATAAAGGAGTTCTTGAATTTCACGATAGCTTAGATTGTAACGTAGATAATAACCAACAGCGACAATAATCACATCTTTTTGAAATTGTTTACCTTTAAAATAGTTCATTGATATATCCTCGCTGTCATTTTTATTCATTTTACACTAAAATAGACTTATCAGAAAACTTTGCAACAGAACCTTTTTAGTTAATTGAAAGTAAGCAGCATTCATATCTGTTACTAAAAATTTAACTTTTTCCCTTTCCTCCAACGGAGAGCGATTGAAGTAAGGGATTATTTTATCTAATTTCCTACTAGGTAAAATATCTACTAATTCACCTGTTTCTCCATCAGCACATATGAAGCTCATTTTATCTTCATAACTAGCGTGAGATCTAAACTCATCTACCATTAAAACTTCTGGAAAACTCCGTGGTTTAAGTTGTTGCGGGAGTTGTGATTCAACTGACTTAAGAACTCTTAAAACTGTAGTTAATGAAACGTGGCATTGTTTAGCTATAAATGTCATAGAGATTTTCTCAGTTAATAATTCTAAAATTTTCAAAGTAATAAATTTACTGATATGACAGTTTTTTTCAACAATAGAACACTGTGCCGTCCAATTGTGCGAACAGCTTTTACAATGGAATCGTTGTTTCTTCAGTTTTAAAATAGTGGGCATATTTTGATAAGAATCTAACTGAATAGTTACTTCCTTTTTTCCATTTCTAACAACTACACTTTTCCCTTCATTATCAACAATAGTTGAACCACAGTTCCTACAAGCCGAAGGCATGGGAGAATAGACTCCAAAGATAACTAAAGTGTTCTTCCCTTTAATTTTATATTCCTCCGTATTTGTTAAATCTAAATGTTCATCTGTAATTCGTAGCATTTTTTTGATATGATTATTCAAGACATGTCGTCCTTTCTATCTTAGATTTTTGGTCGTACTTAAATTTTACTAGATAGACGACATGTTTTATATTTAAATAAACTAAAAAAGGACTGATGAATCAAAATTTGATTCATCAGTCCTTTAAATTATAGAGCCTCGTCACTGCTGATACTTCTTTTTCAGCTAACTTGTTTTCAACTAAAACTTTAAAGTCTTGATTGCTCTTAATTTTAGTTTTAACAACTGGCTCACCTTTTGCCTGTACAGGCTCTACTTGGCGATTTGAAGCAATTAATTCATTAAAAGTTTCAGTAATAGCCCCACTTGAGCGATAACTTTTTTGTAAGTGGTATGTCTCTATTTTATTATGATAACCTTTAAGAATCTCTTCCATTTCAGAGTTCAAAACTTGGAGAAGTTTTCCTTCTCCAAAGTACCATCTTTTAACGGAATCTATGGTGATTGATCGACTACTCTCATTTTCTTCTGAACTAAAAGAAGCTTATGACATTTTCCATTTATTAATGTATCACTTTAGAAACAAAGATGACCGTTCCTTTTTCGAACTATTGAAAAATCTACCTGATAGCTTGGATACACAATTTAGAGATAAAATAGAAAATCTGATTTCCTATGAAGAAGGTATTAGAAACGCTCTTAAATAATACTTTTTAATATATTGCAAATACTCATTAGCACTTTTCTGTATCTCTTCGCCCTTCATATCCGAATTAGCACCGTAAAGTACAAACTCTGGTACATATTCAGCATGAATCTATGCACATAAAGATTTGAATGGTGTTAACATCTGGGTTAATGTATGCTTGTTTTTACCCATACTTGTAAATTCACCTTTTTTTACGCCAGCTGATATAGCTAATCCTAATTTTCGATTATAAAATATTCTTTTACCCTTTGATCCGTAAGCCCATCCATATATAATCACTTCATCGATCCATTTTTTTAATAATGAAGGAGAACTATACCAATATAATGGAAATTGAAAAATAATATTATCATGATTTTCAACTAATTCCTGCTCTCTTTTTACATTTATAATAAAATCAGGATACTCTCTATAAAGATCATGAATGGTAATTTCGTTTGAATAAGACGCTGCTTTTTCTACCCAAACTTTATTGATTCGAGAATTTGGCATATCTGGGTGAGAAACGATCACCAATGTTTTCATTGTTTCATCCTTAACATACTCAACTTTCGCACCAATAAAACAGTGTACGAAAGTTGAGTTACTTAAAAGTATTCTATTCTAAGAAATTCAAATTTGCGTGATTCCTAAGCTATTTATTTACAGCTTAAACTATAGAAGATGAACTAAACAATAACTAATCTTTACATAACTAAGTTATTACCCACGCTTTTTTAAACCTAATCCAGCTATTAAGGCAATGAGTATTGCCCCTGTAGCTGCAAGGAACGCATCTGAGTAGGACATAGCGTCCAATATATATAATGGATTTATCGGCTCAGTAGCATCACGTCGAGCGGATAATAATGCTCCAATCATACCTGCTCCAGTTCCTGCTCCAAGGTACAAAGCACCTTGGAAAATCCCCATTCCGACACCAACCTTGTCTGCATCGAGTGCACTTACTGCGGCGTTATTTGCGGGAGAATTCGTGAATGCAAAAGCAATCCCTACTCCGAGGACCCCCACGGAAACTAACAGAGGTGAAGCACCAGATGCATAGGTGGACAAGAATAAGGTAGACAGCCCCATCAGAGTCATCCCAGTAATTATCAGACGTTTATCCCCAAATCGATCAGAAAGACGGCCAACGAAGGGAGATAAGATTGCAACAGCCACACCACCTGGCAACAATATCATTCCAGCCTGTCCAGAAGAGAGTCCATTCACCTCAATGACTAGTAATGGGACGAACACAAGAACAGCGAAATAAGCAAACATCGAAAAAAATGCAATTATGACCGTATTGACATAATCCTTGTTATTGAACAGGACAGGTGGTACAAATGGATTTTCTGCGGTAACAATTCTCCAAATAAATCCCACCAAAGCTACAACAGAACCAATTAGGCTAGTTAACGATGAGAACGAAGAAAAACCAGAAGTTTCTCCTTGAGTGATGCCAAAAAGGAGTAATCCTACTGTGAGGCCGAGGAATAAACCACCAATGAAATCAAAGTTCTTATTGCTTCCTACGGATTCTGCCGGTTTAATTGTCGGTAACGCGTAGTAGGCACCAATAACAATCATAATGGCTAACAAAAATGTGAACCAAAACAAGGCATTCCACCCTAAATATTGACCAACTACTCCACCAAATATTGGACCAGCAGCAGTTCCAACACCAATACTTCCTGCGATAATTCCCAAAGCTCCCCCACGTTTTCCTTGTGGGAAAACCTTCGAAATTGCAATGACTGATAGAACTGGAATTGCGGACATCCCAGCACCCTGAACCATTCTTCCCAAAACCAACAATGGGAGGTTCGGGGCAATTGCACATAAAAGACTACCACTTGCCAGAATCATAATGGCAAAGATATATAGCTTTCGTAACTCAAAAAAGTCTGAGATTCGACCATAAATCGGAACTCCAATCGCAAGAACAAGTGCAATACCACTAACTATCCAACTCACTTGAGATTTCGAAGCTTCTAAAGCTTTGCTTATTAGTGGAAGTACGGGATTGACTGAATCAGCCGTAATTGAACCTACAAGTACAGATAGGGAGAGTACCATCATTAAAAGCCTAGTAGAACCCCTTTTTTCAGATTGAATCATTTCTTTAGATTTACTATCCTTTTTCATTTTATTTCCTCCTAAAATATATTGTGATTTTAGGAGGCTAAATCCACTGCTTTCACCATAAACCTCACCTCATATCTATTTATATTGTAAAACCAAATCAACGAACTCACCATATTTCTACAGCATGATTAAAGATTCGGTTCTCCAAACTAACTGAACTGATCAAACAAAAAAAAGGCACCAGTTTAACAACCGGTGCCTAATCATTCGTATGCATTTTTACAAATGCAATAGATTCATAAATTTTTGCCCATTATATAAAAGGAGGCAAAAAGTTTTCCGGTAGTGTTTCCATTTTTTGTTTTTGTGAAAAAGGACATACTGATCCCGTTGTACCTAAATCCCCTGAAACTTTTACATGCTTTCTAAACTCGACATTAATGAAATCAATTCCCATTACTTTTTGCCTCCTTTCTCATATTGTGATAATAACACAATAATGGCTCTTTGTCAAATCGGACTGATGAGTCGGATATATAAGATGATAAACTTGAGATTACTCTCAGATTTATCATCTTTTTTAGTTATTTAATTTTAATAAGGCCGTTTATCAAGAAAATTCTTATACGCATATTTGTAAATGAGTTGAATCCATAGGAAACTCTTTTAAGTGTTTTTATATGAGTGTTCTTAGCTTCAATTTTTCCATTGGAAAAATTATATTTAAGAGCGTTTCTAATACCTTCTTCATAGGAAATCAGATTTTCTATTTTATCTCTAAATTGTGTATCCAAGCTATCAGGTAGATTTTTCAATAGTTCGAAAAAGGAACGGTCATCTTTGTTTCTAAAGTGATACATTAATAAATGGAAAATGTCATAAGCTTCTTTTAGTTCAGAAGAAAATGAGAGTAGTCGATCAATCACCATAGATTCCGTTAAAAGATGGTACTTTGGAGAAGGAAAACTTCTCCAAGTTTTGAACTCTGAAATGGAAATATTTGTTTGATTTTTTAGAAGTAATTTCCAGTTTGATTTTAATTTATTTGCTTTTGACTTTTTCTTATTGGTAATTAATCTCTTCATTTCTCGGACTCTAAAATCATTAAAAGCGGTGTTCAAATGCTTCACAATATGGAACCTATCAATGATTAATTTAGCAGTAGGAAAGACATTTTTAGTTAATTGAAAGTAAGCAGCATTCATATCTGTTACTAAAAATTTAACTTTTTCCCTTTCCTCCAACGGAGAGCGATTGAAGTAAGGGATTATTTTATCTAATTTCCTACTAGGTAAAATATCTACTAATTCACCTGTTTCTCCATCAGCACATATGAAGCTCATTTTATCTTCATAACTAGCGTGAGATCTAAACTCATCTACCATTAAAACTTCTGGAAAACTCCGTGGTTTAAGTTGTTGCGGGAGTTGTGATTCAACTGACTTAAGAACTCTTAAAACTGTAGTTAATGAAACGTGGCATTGTTTAGCTATAAATGTCATAGAGATTTTCTCAGTTAATAATTCTAAAATTTTCAAAGTAATAAATTTACTGATATGACAGTTTTTTTCAACAATAGAACACTGTGCCGTCCAATTGTGCGAACAGCTTTTACAATGGAATCGTTGTTTCTTCAGTTTTAAAATAGTGGGCATATTTTGATAAGAATCTAACTGAATAGTTACTTCCTTTTTTCCATTTCTAACAACTACACTTTTCCCTTCATTATCAACAATAGTTGAACCACAGTTCCTACAAGCCGAAGGCATGGGAGAATAGACTCCAAAGATAACTAAAGTGTTCTTCCCTTTAATTTTATATTCCTCCGTATTTGTTAAATCTAAATGTTCATCTGTAATTCGTAGCATTTTTTTGATATGATTATTCAAGACATGTCGTCCTTTCTATCTTAGATTTTTGGTCGTACTTAAATTTTACTAGATAGACGACATGTTTTATATTTAAATAAACTAAAAAAGGACTGATGAATCAAAATTTGATTCATCAGTCCTTTAAATTATAGAGCCAGTATATCTGTCAAAAGAAAAGAATTGCAATGTTCAGATTTTTGAAATGGCCAGCATGTTTGCAACTGGTTCTGGAACAATTGCAGAACTTATGGCTGAATTACAGGAATTTCACGTTACAATCAATCTGAACGCTAAAGTAACGAAAGTTACCAAAGACCATATTGAATATGTTCAAGAAGGTGAAATCAAGCAATTTAACTGTAACCACGTTGTCGCATCACTTGGCGTGAAACCATTCGGACTTGAACTTGTAAAAGAAATTAAAACTGCAGGGTATCCAACTATCGTAATCGGCGATGCAAGTGGAGAGGCCAAAATAAGTGGCGCCGTGCTGAGTGGATATAATGCTTCACATTCTATTTAAAGTTTTCAACAGAAGTGCTGACGCTACCGACTGGTGCGCTAGCACTTTTTAATCTCGATATATCCCTTTTCAAAATATGTTATACTATATTATAAAATACTTTTGAAAGGTACAGACAAGGGTTGTCAAAACTATGAAGAAAGAAAGAATAAAAGAAATCTGCCATCTCGCACAGGTATTTCACTCAACCTATAAAATTTCAGTTCTAATAAAAGATGACAAGAATATAAACATAGCTCTTGGTAATATTGAAGTTGACAAGAATTTGTTTCCTATTGATTATGATATGAGCCAATATTGGATTGAAGATTTACCAGGATTCAGAATCGGAGTTCATCCTCTTGGTGCTGTCCGATGCACATTTGAATCTGATGATAAAGCAATGTACGTTCAGATTGGTCCAGTGATGGTAGAGAACATTAACCCATTGATGATTTATCAGGGAAGCAATGACAATGAATGGACTGTGCTCGATATCAGAAAGTTTAGTGAAATATGTGTGATGATGTATTACTTTGCATTAGATAAGAATTTATCTTTTTCTATTGAGAGTTTAGTGAATAAACTGGTACAATTTTTTTCGACTGATATCATGGGACTACAAACGTCTGAGCTTTCAAAGCGGACGATTGAACAAAGTTATCAGGACTTACGAACAAGACTTGAGCTTGTCCAAAATGGTGATATAACTACACTTAAACAGCTGAACCGGGATCAAGATTACCTTAATGCACTTTTTGAATTTTGTAATAATGAACAATCAACAAAATCCATGCTGACATTCTGTCTGTATCTATCGATGTACTATGCTATTGCTGGCGGTCTTCCTATTGAAATGTCAGGTGCAATCAGTAGCTATTACGGAAATCGCTTTAGTTCTCTGAGAAAAAGAGAAGAGTCCGTTGCTATGTATAACAGTATTTTGGAGCATTTCGCTTTAAGTACTGCAGATTATAGAGTATCTGGTGTCTCTTCAGACATAGCAAAAGCAGTCAGGATGATTAAAAGAAATATCAACCGTCAGCTCACCATTCAGTCAATATGCACAGAAATTGGTCTAAGTCAGTATCACTTCATGCGTAAATTCAAGATAGATATAGGTATGACTGTTGGTGCATACATTAAGAAGGAGAAAATAGCATATGCCAAATTTCTATTGGTATATACGAATCAGTCAATATCAGAAATTAGTGAATATCTTATATTTAACTCACAAAGTTACTTCACATCCGTGTTTAAAAAAGAAACAGGAAAAACGCCTTTTGAATATAGAAAGAGTGATTTGTAAAGCTGATGGCTAATGCAAAGAATCAATTGCGGCAATCCTTTTGTATCTTTTTCCAGTGTGGCTGCGGTTTCTGTTGACGGGAACAGCAGGGTTTATCGGGAATCTGGTGCCAGATGAGATAACAGATCAGTTACTTTACTTTTACCAGAAAGGGTGTAAGCTAAAACTTAGGCTAGCCATTGCGCTAGCGACTTGGTACAATAAGGTGGCAATTGAATTATATTAATAATCGATAGGAGGTAGAAGCAAATGAAATCTACAACTATAGTAACATTTAAAGAACTCCATGTATAGGTGGCTGTGACAAGCTTTACATGGAGTAGAATAATTATTGTCCAAAGCCACCTTTGCAATTGCTAGTACTAACGCAAAGGAGGATATGAAAATGCAATACAAAATAATTAATGGTGCCGTTTACTATGATGGTAATATGGTGTTGGAAAACATCGGTATTGAAATCAATGATAATGAAAAGATTGCTATTGTTGGTAGAAATGGATGTGGAAAAACAACCTTGCTAAAAGCTATTATAGGCGAAATTGAATTAGAAGAAGGAACTGGTGAAAGTGAGTTTCAAGTAATAAAGACCGGTAACCCTTATATTAGCTATTTAAGACAGATGCCTTTTGAAGATGAAAGTATATCAATGGTGGATGAAGTCCGTACGGTATTTAAGACGCTTATTGATATGGAAAACAAGATGAAACAGCTGATAGATAAAATGGAGAATCAATATGATGATAAAATCATCAATGAATACTCTGATATCAGTGAAAGGTATATGGCTCTTGGAGGTCTAACCTACCAAAAAGAATATGAAACGATGATTCGTAGTATGGGTTTTACTGAAGCAGATGATAAAAAACCCATTTCTGAATTTTCAGGTGGTCAGCGAACTAAGATAGCTTTTATAAAAATACTTTTAACAAAGCCAGACATTCTATTACTTGATGAACCTACTAACCACCTTGATATAGAAACAATACAATGGTTGGAGAGTTATTTGAGAAGTTATAAATCTACATTGGTTATTATTTCCCATGATAGAATGTTTCTTAATCGAATTGTGGATAAGGTTTATGAAATCGAATGGGGAGAGACCAAATGTTATAAAGGTAATTATTCAGCCTTTGAGGAGCAAAAACGAGAAAATCATATCAAACAGCAAAAAGATTACGACTTGCAACAGATAGAAATTGAAAGGATTACACGCTTGATTGAACGTTTTCGTTATAAACCTACGAAAGCTAAAATGGTGCAATCTAAAATTAAATTATTACAGCGTATGCAAATATTAAATGCACCAGACCAATACGATACAAAAACTTATATGTCTAAATTTCAACCGAGAATCAGTAGTTCAAGGCAAGTATTAAGTGCTTCAGAACTTGTGATAGGCTATGATACTCCTCTTGCAAAGGTTAATTTCAACCTTGAAAGGGGACAGAAGCTTGGAATTGTTGGGAGTAATGGTATTGGTAAATCCACGTTGCTTAAAACACTTATGGATGGTGTGGCAGCATTGTCTGGAGATTTTAAATTCGGATACAATGTTGAAATTAGCTATTTTGACCAACAGCTTGCTCAAATCAGTGGAGATGATACACTATTCGAAATTTTTCAAAGCGAATACCCTGAGCTAAATGACACAGAGGTCAGAACTGCTCTTGGCTCATTTCAGTTTAGTGGAGATGATGTTTTTAGACCGGTGTCCTCTTTGTCAGGTGGAGAAAAGGTTAGATTGACATTATGTAAATTATTATATAAACGTACTAATGTTTTAATCTTAGATGAACCGACAAACCACATGGATATTATTGGAAAAGAGAATTTAGAGAATATCTTATGCAGTTATCAAGGTACAATTATTTTTGTGTCACATGATAGATATTTTACTAATAAGATTGCTGACAGATTGCTTGTTTTTGATAAGGATGGTGTAGAGTTTGTACAATCCACTTATGGTGAGTACGAGAAAAAAAGGATGAATTCTGAAAAGCCATTTATTAACATTAAAGTTGAGCAGAAAGTAGAGAAAAATAACACAGTAAAAGGCGATCGTAACTCCATTGAGAAGGAGAAGGTTAAGAAGGAGAAACGAATTGAAAAACTTGAAGTGTTAATAAATCAATATGATGAAGAATTAGAAAGATTGAATAAAATTATTTCTGAACCAAACAATTCTTCTGATTATATAGTACTGACGGAAATACAAAAATCAATTGATGATGTTAAAAGGTGTCAGGGTAATTATTTTAATGAATGGGAACAGTTGATGAGAGAATTGGAAGTTATGTAATTTTTGAGTTATGCAATAAGGATGTAAAAGTGTTAATGATACATTCTGGTTGTTGAAAATGTAAAAAAATTAATGAATTTTTATTAGATATAATCGCTATGTGAAGACCTTTTGAGTTTGGGCTCTTTGTCAAATCGGACTGATGAGTCGGATATATAAGATGATAAACTTGAGATTACTCTCAGATTTATCATCTTTTTTAGTTATTTAATTTTAATAAGGCCGTTTATCAAGAAAATTCTTATACGCATATTTGTAAATGAGTTGAATCCGTAGGAAACTCTTTTAAGTGTTTTTATATGAGTGTTCTTAGCTTCAATTTTTCCATTGGAAAAATTATATTTAAGAGCGTTTCTAATACCTTCTTCATAGGAAATCAGATTTTCTATTTTATCTCTAAATTGTGTATCCAAGCTATCAGGTAGATTTTTCAATAGTTCGAAAAAGGAACGGTCATCTTTGTTTCTAAAGTGATACATTAATAAATGGAAAATGTCATAAGCTTCTTTTAGTTCAGAAGAAAATGAGAGTAGTCGATCAATCACCATAGATTCCGTTAAAAGATGGTACTTTGGAGAAGGAAAACTTCTCCAAGTTTTGAACTCTGAAATGGAAATATTTGTTTGATTTTTTAGAAGTAATTTCCAGTTTGATTTTAATTTATTTGCTTTTGACTTTTTCTTATTGGTAATTAATCTCTTCATTTCTCGGACTCTAAAATCATTAAAAGCGGTGTTCAAATGCTTCACAATATGGAACCTATCAATGATTAATTTAGCAGTAGGAAAGACATTTTTAGTTAATTGAAAGTAAGCAGCATTCATATCTGTTACTAAAAATTTAACTTTTTCCCTTTCCTCCAACGGAGAGCGATTGAAGTAAGGGATTATTTTATCTAATTTCCTACTAGGTAAAATATCTACTAATTCACCTGTTTCTCCATCAGCACATATGAAGCTCATTTTATCTTCATAACTAGCGTGAGATCTAAACTCATCTACCATTAAAACTTCTGGAAAACTCCGTGGTTTAAGTTGTTGCGGGAGTTGTGATTCAACTGACTTAAGAACTCTTAAAACTGTAGTTAATGAAACGTGGCATTGTTTAGCTATAAATGTCATAGAGATTTTCTCAGTTAATAATTCTAAAATTTTCAAAGTAATAAATTTACTGATATGACAGTTTTTTTCAACAATAGAACACTGTGCCGTCCAATTGTGCGAACAGCTTTTACAATGGAATCGTTGTTTCTTCAGTTTTAAAATAGTGGGCATATTTTGATAAGAATCTAACTGAATAGTTACTTCCTTTTTTCCATTTCTAACAACTACACTTTTCCCTTCATTATCAACAATAGTTGAACCACAGTTCCTACAAGCCGAAGGCATGGGAGAATAGACTCCAAAGATAACTAAAGTGTTCTTCCCTTTAATTTTATATTCCTCCGTATTTGTTAAATCTAAATGTTCATCTGTAATTCGTAGCATTTTTTTGATATGATTATTCAAGACATGTCGTCCTTTCTATCTTAGATTTTTGGTCGTACTTAAATTTTACTAGATAGACGACATGTTTTATATTTAAATAAACTAAAAAAGGACTGATGAATCAAAATTTGATTCATCAGTCCTTTAAATTATAGAGCCGATTTTTGGCTATGCTCGAGTGAGTACGGATGATCAAAATCTTAGTTTACAAATTGATGCACTTACTCATTATGGAAATGTTTAGAACTTAGTAGTCGTCCAAAAACGACTACTTTTTTTGTTGAATCGTCCGAGGACGATTCGATGCTTTTGACTTGTAAGAACAGGATTGAATGAAGCCATACTGTTCGCATATTTTTAGTGGATGAACAAACAAAATACGAGAGATTTTTTGTTCGTTTATCCATGGTTTTAGAAAAAAGAGGGACGATTTCGGAAGAAGAAAATCGTCTCTTTTTTTCTTCTTTTTGTATGACAAAAAGAAAGATCTTTTGCCCATTTTATAAAAATAAAATGGGTAGGTGGCGTTTGCGTAAAGCAAATCGACACAATCCAAAGGGAATAAAAGGGGAAAGTGAAACTTCCCCCTTTTCAAGCCACATTGTAATACAAGAACGAAGTGCTTTGTATTACAATGTGATAGCTTGTAGTATTTATGGATTTATATGGTCTATTTTGTTATAATGATTGTAACCGAATAGGGCGCAATGCTTATTACAAAATCAATGACAAAGGGCGATTGAATAATGAGCGCTGGGGCATTTTATCTTTGAGGAGGCTATTTATGGGTCAGAAAGAAGTATCACAAAATCAAACAAAGTACATTCAATTTCGATTATCTGAAGAACAATACAATAAGCTGAAAATTTCAGGAGAAACATATGGACTCTCTCCGAATCTCTATGCGAAAAAATTAGCACAAAAATCTCATTTAAAAAAACCTTATCTCGAACATGACCAAGCGAAAACTTTATTATTAGAACTCTCAAAACAAGGAACCAATTTAAATCAAATCGCCAAGAAACTCAATCAATTCGATCGGATGGACAACCAAGATAAAGAGCTGATCGAGGCTTTACGCTATACGTACGGCGTACTCGCTCAAGCTCAAAAGGGGTATCAAGAGTTATGGCAACAATTGCAAAAATAAGCAATGGCGCAAGTGCAGCGAGCGCCCTTAATTATGCTTTAGGTCAAGACAGACCCATGCATGAAAAAACTGAACAGTGGCTACAAGACCATCAATTGGAACGTCCTGTGGAGCTGACAAATTGTCGGGCAGTTGCCGTGGGTGGAACCAACGGGATTGATCCCTTTATCGCCAAAGAACAATTCGATGTCGTTCGACAACTTCATAACCAAACCAAAGAATCCAATCAAGTCTTGCGTATTACCCAATCTTTCGCCTTAGATGAACTGAATCCGAAAGTTCAAAAAGACTGGCAAAAAGCCAATGATTTAGGCGTTGAGTTAGCAGAAAATCTCTATCCTAACCATCAAAGTGCTGTGTATACGCATTTAGACGGAAAAAATCACGTCTTACACAACCACATCATTGTCAATAAGGTCAATTTAGAGACAGGAAAGAAATTAAGAGAACAAAAAGGAGAAAGCGTTCAACGAGCACGAGAAATGAATGATCGACTCGCTTCTAGAGAAAACTGGCACATTTTAGAGCCACCAAAAGAGCGCCAAACAGAGACAGAAAAAGAACTAATCGCCAAAAATGAGTATTCTTACATGGATGATTTGAGAGAAAGAATCAATAAATCGCTTCAAGATGTCTCTGTGAGCTCATATGAGACGTTTAAAGAGCGTTTATCCGATAATGGTGTAATTCTATCAGAAAGAGGCCAAACGTTCTCATACGCCTTTTTAGACGCCAATAACAAGCAAAGACGAGCACGAGAGACCCGATTGGGTTCTGATTTTGGAAGGGAGACCATTTTACATGAGTTGGAAAACCGAGCAAGACAAAACGAATTTAGAGCTGTTGAACAACGAGAACCAGCGATTACTCCGCTTGAGCGAGACACTCAACAAAGAGAATCAGAAATTGTTAGCCTTGAACAAGCAATTGAACCAAGAAAATCAGAAGCTCTCAAACGAGAATCAACAACTAATCGATTTATTGACACAATCAAACAGTTTGCAGGACGAGTACCAGAACTTACTCAACGCGTTACAAGAAAATTAAAGCAAACAAAAGAGAAAATCCTCGATGATTTTGAACGTCGTTTTTCAAAGGACATGAAAAATTACGAGCAAGAACAACAGAAAAGCCTAGAAAAACAAGCGAATAGAGACGTACAGTCCGAAAAGAAACCAACAAAAGATCATGATCGGGGGATGAGTCGATGAATAAAGATGAACAACTCGTTGTTCAAGTATTAAATGCTTATAAAAATGGCAAAATTGATTTCAGTAACGTTCCAGAACTAGACCGCTTAGTCCGTCAAGAGGTCAATAAAGAGTTTCGGGACTACCAAGAAAAAATAGAAGCTGTTGCGAATCAAAAAATGGAGTCTGCCATTCAAGAACAACTCCATCGTTTAGAGGCAGAAAACTTAAAAGCGACCATACTGAAAGACATTCAAGATGAAAAACAAGCATTACTCGCTTTGAAAAAAGAACTGAATGATCAAAAAGAGCAGATAAAAGCAGATCGCAAACGTGAGATTGTCGAACGTTACGGTATTCTGATTGCGAACATTGTCTGCCTGTTCTGTTTCTTAGTTGTCGGTATTCTCATCGGACGATGGATTTATAAAGGGATCTGGGATGGTTGGGGGTTGCATATTTTGTATGACACAGTGATGGAAATACAGCCTAAACATCCTTATGGGGCAGTCATTCTTGGATTAGGTGGATTTGGATTAATCGGTGCTGGCATCTATGGCAGTTTTCGATTGATGTATGAAGCTTCAACGACTTGGTTAGATAAACGTCCAAAAATCTTTAAAAGAATCTTTCCGAAAAAATAGAGAGTGAGGTAATCCTGTGGTTTTAGAAAATAAATTAGGGTTAACAAATTCAGCAGAATTAGCTAAACAAGAAGAGTTATTAACGAAAAAAAGAGCCAAAGAATTGTTTGAGTCTGGCAAAATAGAGGATCTGGAAATTGGGACGTTTCAAGGCTTATCTGATATTCATCAGTTTTTATTCCAAGATATTTACGACTTTGCAGGAAAAATTCGAGAAGTGAATATTGCGAAAGGAAACTTTCAATTTGCGCCACGTATTTTTTTAGCGCAAACACTTGAATATATTGATAAATTACCTCAAGAAACATTTGATGAAATTATTGATAAGTATTCGGATATGAATGTGGCGCATCCTTTTAGGGAAGGCAATGGACGAGCCACTCGTATCTGGTTGGATTTAATTCTTAAAAATAAACTACACAAAATCGTCGATTGGAATCAAATTGATAAGGATGACTATTTAAATGCCATGATCCGTAGTACAGTCAGCACCAATGAATTAAAATATTTGATTCAAAAGGCTTTAACCGATGATTTAGGAAAAGAACAATTCTTTAAAGGAATTGATGCGAGTTATTATTACGAGGGCTATTACGAAATTAAAACAGAAGATCTATAAACACGTATAAACACGATTTAAAGAAACAGACTGCTCAAGTTTTATATTGAGCAGTCTGTTTCTTTTTTTGGATGATTTTGACCTTTGGTTTTAAATTTTTGAAAAAAATAAAAATAGGCGAAGCCTATTATATATTTATCTGGTTCTGTTGCGAAGTTTGAAATAACTAACTATCTAATAAATCTAACTCTTGATACTCTATATCTCTTGCTAATTTGTTAGCGAGATCAAACTTTTCTTTTAATTTTTCTCTTATTGTCATGATCCTATCTAGGTCATGGTCACTATAACTAGGAGCTTGGCGTCCTTTAAGTAACGTTCCTTGTATCATTTGTACTTTGAATACTGGGTTTGGATTTTCCAGCTCATAGCCATATGAAATCTTAAATCTAACGTCTTCTGAATGATTAAGTCCATCCGTTGCTATAACAGTATAAACAACAGGTTCAAATATTCTTTTTCTTGACATTGTTTTGTCCTCCTTGGACAGTCTATTTGGTGCGTATGCAAAAACGACTGAAAGGTTTATTTACCAACATTTGTTTGGTATAACAATATTATAATACGCCTATTAATTTTTGTCAAGAATTTCAGAAGATTCTTTTTATTTTTGGGGCGTTGTCCCAATCCCCATATTATATTTATTTGATTTGTAAGTGCGCGCATTGCACTCTTTTTTAACGAAACAAGCCGACCAGCGTTTGAAACTTTTTAGTTTTTCATCATTCTATTTTAAAACGCTCTAAAACTCGATTTAAGCGACTTTAATTCGAAACTGTCTATTTGTTCAAAGGGAGCATTAAGAATGCTTAAACGAGCTTTTAAGTGGGTTTAAATTGATTTTAAATTGAATAGCTTGTTGTAAGTTGTAAAAAAACAAGTTAAACAAAGTATCGGTTTTCCATTTAAGGGTTGTTAGGGCTTGTCCTGACCGTCTGTAAGACGCTTGATTGCATGATATGAGTATTTAGCTAGTCAAACAGTTAAAACAGCTTATATGAGCAATTAGAGGGAATCCAATAAATTCCTAAAAGTGGTTTTGATCTTTTCTTTTAGCGAGTGAACGCTGCAAGTAAAATGTGAGCGTGGTTTTCGCTCACTCCTTTTTTTGATGACTTTGACCTTTGGTTTTAAATTTTTGAAAAAAATAAAAAATAGGCGAAGCCTATATTACATTTATCTTATATATTTTAATCTTTTGTTCTTTTGCGTGGGAAAAAAGTCAGTGTTTAAAGGTGGATACAGAATTATAGCGTATGAAAAAACTGTTTATAGCGTATGAAAAAACTGTTTATAGCGTATGAAAAAACTGTTTATAGCGTATGAAAAAACTTGATAGATATACGGTATTCTGATATAATAAAAGCATAGAGAAATCGACAGCGAAATCAGTTTCTCTATGCCACCTTAAAATCACTCACAAAGGAGTAACTTTCTATGTCTATTATACCAAAAAATGAACAAAATCAGAAGCAGGTGCTGACCTTGAATGAACTTTCAAAAAGAAAAGTGGTAGAGCATAACAGCTTGATTACGTCTATTGCTAAAATGGATAAAACGCCTTTAAAAATGTTTGAGTTAGCCGTGTCTTGTATCAATACCGAAGAGCCACCGAAAGACAATACGGTTTATCTTTCGAAAAGAGACCTTTTCGCTTTCTTTAACGTGTCTGATAATGATAAACACAGTCGCTTTAAACAAGCGGTTGAGAAAATGCAAAAACAAGCTTTTTTTCAAATCAAAGAAGAACAAGGAAAGGGTTTTAAATTCAAAAGCATTGTGCCTATCCCTTACGTAGAATGGACGGATTATAACGACGAAGTAAAAATTGAATTTCATCGTGAAATTATGCCTTACTTAATCAATCTCAAAAAGAATTTTACCCAACACGCTTTATCAGATATAGCCGAACTCAATAGCAAGTACAGCATTATTTTGTATCGTTGGTTATCTATGCAATACAACCAATACGAGCATTACAGTGTCAAAGGCGGACGGCGAGCCGAACAAGTGGAAGCATACCGCAATCCGTCTATTTCAATTAAAGAGTTGCGTATCATGACTGATACCGTAAATTCTTATAAACAGTTTACAAGATTTAACAATGATGTTCTTAAAACACCTTTAGATGAAATTAACGCCCATACGTCTTTTAATGTGACCTATAACAAAATCAAAAAAGGGCGTTCAATTGATTCTATTGTCTTTCATATCACGAAGAAACCAGTCGCACGAAATGACTTCTACAAGCTGGAAGAACAAGACCCTATTTATTTGCAGGATAAAGCAAATAAAGAACAAGCAGAAGAACTTTTAGCAGGGAAAGCATTAAAAAGTAAATACACGAAACTTTTGTTGGATAATATGCTATTAAGTCCTTATGAAATGACCGATACGTCACTTATGGCAGGATTGCAGGCGCACGTGTACCCTCTCTATGACGAGTTAAAGGAATTAAGAGGATTGAATGGGGTCAAAGACCACTTGTCTTATGTATCTAGCAAACAAGAAGCCTATTCTAAACGCAATGTAGCGAAGTATCTGAAAAAAGCAATCGAGCAATATCTACCTACGGTTAAAAGGCAGGACTTATGATGAGTGAAAAGTTAAAGACAATCAAAGAGCTTGCGGATGAGTTAGGAGTTAGCAAGAATAAAATTCATTATCAAGTTTCTAAAATATCAAGCGAATATGTAGTTAGAAATAATAGTATGAAGCTATTAACCGCTGAAGCGGTTAAACAAATAAAAGAAAATCTAGGTATTGAATTAAACAGCAGTTTAAACAGTAAGTTAAATACCGTTAAACACCAAGAAAACACTAATATAAAAGGAAATACAAGTGTTGAAGGCGTTGAATTAAACAGCACTTTAAATAGCTATTTAAACAGTCTTAAACACCAAATTGAATATCTTGAATCTCAAAATATCAATAAAGATGAACAAATAAAAAGTTTAGTGGAAGCACAAAAACAAACGCAAAATTTGTTAGACCAGCAACAACGATTAGCCTTGCAAGATAAAAAGTTGCTAGAAGAATACAAGGCGGAAAATGATAACTTAAAAGCCCTCAAAATGCCCTCACAGGAAACAGAATTCAAACACTTAGACAATCAATATAAAGATGAAGTGAACGCTCTTAAAGAGAAGTTGGAAAATTTGCAGGAACAAATCAAAGATCAAAAAAGGATAGAAGAACAAGAAAAACCAAGAAAATGGTGGGGACTATGGCGAAAATAGATGATTCAGTTAAAAAGAAAGTTCCAGAATTAAGGTTTCCGGGATTTACGGATGATTGGGAAGATCGTAAGTTATCAGACATTGCCGATAGATTTGATAACTTACGTGTACCTATAACAGCATCCGATCGAAAACCTGGAGATACCCCATATTACGGAGCTAATGGTATTCAAGATTATGTTGAAGGATTTACGCATAATGGTGAATTCATTTTAGTAGCAGAAGACGGAGCAAATGATCTAAAAAATTATCCCGTACAATACGTTAATGGCAAGGTTTGGGTTAATAATCATGCACATGTTCTTCAAGGTAAAAAGACAATTACAGATAATAAGTTCTTGATGAATGCTATTAAGAATTTCAACATAGAGCCATTCTTAGTTGGTGGTGGACGTGCAAAACTTAATGCAGATGTCATGATGAAATTAAATATTCTGTTACCAACTTTTGTCGAACAAGAAAAAATTGGTTCATTATTTAGTCTTTTAGATAAGACTATCGCTCTTCATCAGCGTAAGTTAGATTTGTTGAAAGAACAGAAAAAAGGCTTCTTACAAAAGATGTTTCCAAAAAATGGCGAGAAAGTTCCTGAATTAAGATTTGAGGGATTTGCTGACGATTGGGAAGAGCGTAAGTTAGGGGAATTTACAACTTCATTTTCTGGGGGGACTCCTTCAGCTGGAAATTCTAGTTACTATAAAGGCGATATTCCATTTATTCGTTCTGGTGAAATAAATAGTGATAAGACAGAGTTATTCTTGACGGAAGATGGTTTAAAAAATTCATCTGCAAAGATGGTATCAGTAGGAGATATTCTATACGCTTTATACGGAGCAACAAGTGGTGAGGTAGGAATATCACAAATTAATGGTGCAATTAATCAAGCGATATTAGCAATTAAACCAATTGGCGGGTATAGTTCTCATTTTATAATGCAGTGGCTAAAGTTACAAAAGCAAAAGATAATTGATAAATATTTACAAGGTGGACAAGGCAATTTATCTGGTTCTATCGTTAAGGATCTTATTTTAAATATTCCAAATTTTGAAGAACAACAAAAAATCGGTTCGTTCTTCAAACAGCTAGATAACACTATCGCTCTTCATCAACGTAAGCTAGATTTGTTGAAAGAACAGAAAAAAGGCTTTTTACAAAAGATGTTTGTTTAGGGTCTATAATTAGATAATAACCCCTATACAACGCTATTAAAACAGCCCCCGTTATCTATTGGACAGGTAATAGGGGTTGTTTTTATGTTTTTTTGATATAATAGAACCAAAGATGGAGGGATTATTTGGGATGGTAGGCATGCTTTTACTAGCAATCATGTTCATTTTTATCCCTGTTTGTTTTCTTATCGTAAATTGGGAGCAATTAAAAAGTTGTTTTCAAAAAAATAACAGATGAAACCCTTGCTACAAGCGGAAGTGCAGAAATGAGACACCGACAAGAAAATAAATAAATAAATAATTTAATTATTTACTTATTTTTTAGAAAGGAATATATGATATATGGTTCAACAGATTGTTTTACCTATCAAAGATTCAAATATCTTAAAAATGGTGCAGGATACACTACTTGATAGTTTTCGTGCTGGTCGTCGCAACTATACAATTTTCCAAGTTGGGAAAGCGACCTTGCTACGTGTGAGTGACGTCATGAAATTAAAAAAATCTGATGTCTTTAATTCGGATGGTACAGTCAAACAGACTGCTTTCATTCATGATCAAAAAACAGGTAAAGCGAATACTTTGTATTTAAGACCTGTCCAACAAGATTTAATGCTTTATCATGCATGGCTCATCCAACAAAATATGAATTCAGAGTGGTTATTTCCTTCAACTTCTCGTCCTGATCGTCCTATTACTGAGAAACAGTTTTATAAGATTATGGCACGAGTTGGTGATCTTTTAGGAATTAACTATCTAGGAACGCATACCATGCGTAAAACAGGTGCTTATCGGGTTTATATGCAGTCAAACTATAATATTGGCCTAGTCATGCATTTACTAAACCATTCCAGTGAATCAATGACGCTAACTTATTTAGGTTTAGATCAAGCCAGCCGTGAAACAATGTTGGATCAAATCGATTTTGGATAATCCCGTTTTAGTTAAAAGTTTTGATTTAACTCATTTTGTTTAAAAATATTTGAAATATCAAACATTGCAGCAGAAAAATAAATTTAATGGTCATTTGAACTGTCTTTTTAGTCATTTTTGCATTAAAATAGGACTATTAAAGAAAAAGAAGAGAGGTTCATATGGATATAAAACTGATTAAGAAATTAATTGATGAGTGTGGAGGAAAAGGTTATGCGAAATATCGGATGTATACGCTCATTCATGTTGGTTCTGGTTATGAACTAATGATGAATGGGAAGTTAATCGCTCGATTCATCATAACAGGTTACGAACAAGGCTTTCTAGAAGTTAATTTAAGTGAAACTCCCTACCAAATTAAAACGGTAGAATCACTAAAAACTTATCTAACTGGTGGGAGGACAACGAAAGAAGTAAATTAGATTGGGGCTTTTTTTTTAATTTTTGGTTAAAAGGGAACGAATTTTTTCTGATTTAAGAAACCGTTGCGCTTTGTTTAAGCTGAATCAATTATAATGATTTTATCCTAAAAATACTTTTTCATAAATTACTCCTCAATACCTTGTATATCAAGGTATTTTTGGTTCTGTTTGAGTAACAACACCAAATATTATAGAGCCAAAAATTGTTGCCATTCCAAGAGTTATTTGTTTCAAAAACAGATAAAAATTGCTAAACTAGTATGTGAATGTTGGGCAAAAAAATATTTTTTCAACTGATTTCGATAGATAGTGTCGAAAAAGTTCATTTAGATATCTTATCAAATTCTGTAGTAATCTTTTCTAAGAAGGACTTATCAATAGCTACAATTAAGAAAGAAGTTTTTGGATTACAAATTTATGAGATGACCTAAATGTGATTAATTAAAGGAGGATGAAGACAGTGAAAAAGATGACAAAATTAGTATTTGTAATTCTTGGAAGTATTGTATTTTTAGGAGCGTGTAGCAATCAAAGTGAATCGAATAATTCTAAAAGCACAAACCAGGAATCGACTTCTACAGCGTCTAGTGAAATGAATAGTATGGAGGGAATGAATCACGACGGTATGGTTCCTTCTTCAATGAAAGATGCTGCGAACCCTAAATTCCCTGTGGGAAGTAATGTTATACTGCTAGCTGATCATATGGAAGGGATGAAAGGCGCAAAAGCTCAAGTTGTAGGAGCTTTTGATACTACAATGTATGAAGTAAGCTATAAGCCAAAAACTGGGGGACCAATGGTTAAGAATCATCGATGGGTAGTACAAGAAGAGCTAAAAGATACTGAGACTGTGGCAAATGAGGGCGATACTGTTATCTTGAATGCTGATCACATGGACGGGATGATGGGAGCTAAAGCAAAAGTAGATAAATCTATTACAGGAACTGTTTACGTTGTTAATTACACTCCAACCAATGGTCAAGAAGAAGTTAAGAATCATATGTGGGTAACTGAAGATGAGATGGAATATGACGAAAATAATGAGTAATTTTATATACTAAACCAATAAGCTGGTACATGGCCTTCGTATTCTCAACATGAGGAATATGAAGGTTTCTTTATTATACAATATATCCACTATCTATAATATTAATGTTGGGCCTTTAAGAAAAAACGATGTTGAGCTTCACACAATGGAAACCATAAGATCTATCGGTTTAAGGGAGTCATTTTATAAAGGCTCTATAATATTTGATGTCACTACTCTGTTTGAGTAACAACACCAAATATTATAGAGCCGAACTTAGTAGTCGTCCAAAAACGACTACTTTTTTTGTTGAATCATCCGAGGACGATTCGATGCTTTTGACTTGTAAGAACAGGATTGAATGAAGCCATACTGTGCGCATGTTTTTAGTGGATGAACAAATAAGATACGAGAGATTTTTGGTTCGTTCATCCATGGTTTTAGAAAAAAGTGGGACGATTTCGGAAGAAGAAAATCGTCTTTTTTTTCTTCTTTTTGTATGACAAAAAGAAAGATCTTTTGCCCATTTTATTTTTATAAAATGGGGAGGTGGCGTTTGCGTAAAGCAAATCGACACAATCCAAAGGGGATAAAAGGGGAAAGTGAAACTTCCCCCTTTTCAAGCCACATTGTAATACAAGAACGAAGTGCTTTGTATTACAATGTGATAGCTTGCAGTATTTATGGTTTTATATTCTCTATTTTGTTAGGGGTATTGCAACCGCATAGGGCGCAATCCTTATTACAAAATCAATGACAAAGGGCGATTGAGGAATGAGCGCTGAGGCATTTTATTTAAAAAAAACTATTTATAAGTTCGAAATATGTATCACAACTTTAATACGTGCTATCCAACTTTAAGAGAAGAACATGGATTCTTAGAACTATTCTCTTTTTGGTTATTGCTGAAAGCAATTTCTGATACCTATTTTTTGAGCAAATTAACACCACTTTTTAGAGTGGTGTGTAAGTGCGCATTGTCCTTATTTCATTCGGACTTCTGAATTTTAAAAATAAAGATTTTATTTCTTAACTTCTCAATGCAGATATTAAATTATTTTATAAATTTGAGCGTACTTTTTGGAACTTCATTGTTTTTAAAAGCCTTTTGTATTTTAGATGGGCTTTTTGACGCTTTACAGACCTTTTAAGGAGTTTTAAAACAAATCAGGTAAACTTATTAGGACTAACACTTAAAAGGGCTTAGAAAGCAAAATATGAGCTTTTAGAATATCTCTTACTTTTATCTTTAAATAATCATTTTGCTATCCAGCGATAAAGATCAGCAAGTTCTATCAAAAGTTCTAATCGATTTTTTTATACCCTAGATAGCCATATAAGACTTTCTAGGGCATTTTAATTTATTTCAGGTAACTTATTATTATGGGTATTGATAAAAAGTGCTTAGAAAGCGAATTAGGTCATTCTGTACTTTTATGGTTTTAATCTTTTGACTTTGGATTTTACATTTTTGAAAAAAATAAAAAATAGGCGAAGCCTATATATATATTTATCTTATATATTTTAATCTTTTGTTCTTTTGCGTGGAAAAAAAGGCTGTGTTTATATGGTTTCACAGAATTATAGCGGTACAAAAAACTGTGTATAGCGGTACAAAAAACTGTGTATAGCGGTACAAAAAACTGTGTTAGAAGGTACTTTACAATTGAACAGGTACCGCTGTTTTGATATAATAAAAACATAGAGAAAATACACCGCTAAATGACTTTCTCTATGCCAGACTAAAACACGCAAAGGAGCGTATTTAC